>JBEKSO010000178.1:0-8226 GCA_049516935.1 Thermoguttaceae bacterium | reverse complement strand
CGCCCGTTTACGGGCGTTTCCGCGCAGCGGTAGTAGGCCCGACGTTTACGTCGGGTTGGGAGGTCAATTAACTTACCATAACTCCTTCGCATGCAGCGTTGTCAGCCGCGTTTACGCGGCTCAGGTAGGTTAGGCGTTTACAGTTTGAGTTACAAATGAACAACGCTCGTTTTTAGAAAACATTGATTTCCGTTTTTACCAATCCCCAATCCCCAAATCCCCGGCGTTGTTAATTTATACCACACTGGCGCTCGGCGGCGGCCAGAACCTCGGCCAGGCGATGGATCGAATCAAGCACCCCGCGGACATTCGGTTCCAATGGCGCGACGTAGGCCTCGTGGAACTTGCGCTGGGCCTCGTCGCTCCAATACTGCTGCGCCTCGGCGCTGGCCGCGAACAAAGATTGCATCGCCAACTCCAGTTTTGACGCCCCCGAGTTCAGGTCCCAATTTCTCATATTCGTGTTCCGTATTTCCGTGATTATCCGGAAAATCGTATCCGTGTAATTTCAAGGCGCCGCTGGTTTGGCGTTCGGATCCCCGGTTCCGCTACTGTTATCATCGGTCTTTTGCGTGCCGCCGGCCGATTGTGCATCCTCCGCCGGTGTGGCCGTCGCCAAGGCAATGGGCGAATGCTCATCCACGGGAGTTGCCAGGCGGACGTATGCCTCCAAGTCCGATGTCATCCGGCTCAAAGCGGCGACGGCCCGGGGAAAATCGCCTTCCAGCCAGTTGCCAAACTGCGAACGGCTGGCCCGGTATTCGTTCACCGCGCGCTCGATCATCATGGCCCAATGCGGGATGGCCTCGACTTTGCTTTCCGCGATTTGCACCCGCCGTTTCGCCCTTTCCAGGGCCTTTTTCTCCACCACGAACGAGCCGTGTTCTTCGGCTATCCGCCGGAACATCCTGGCGTTTTCCAGTTGCAGCCGGGCTTCGGTTTCTCCGTCTCTCGAACGCCGGAGTTCCTCCTTCCAGTACTGCCGGCAATCCTGGCCGATCCACTGCAACGCCCGGCGGATTTCCATCTCCAGGTCGTCCAATGCGCTGCAGGCATCGTCGTGAAAACACACCAAGGCCGCGGACATCGCCTGCAATGCGTCGATCGATTTGACTCGGGCGGGTTGGCCCATGGCACTTATCTATCTTCGATGGAGGTACTCATCTATGATTTCCGCCTTGCGCACCAGGTAAGGAATGTGCTCTTCGATCACCTCGATCAGCCGCTGTAATCCCTTGACCTGCTGCTCGAACTCCTCGCTGAATTTCTTTTGCTCCTGGTCCCGCCACGTCTTGCTCAAGGCCGCCAACTGGCCGCCCAGCATGTTGATGCGGGTCTGTAGCTCGGAACTGAACTTCTTGAGGCTCTGGGCAAACTGCCTCAACTCTTCAGGGTCTACAATGGCCTGAGGCATGGAGATTCTCCAAAAAGACACGTCCTTTTACGCGGTAACGATTTCCATCCTTAATTTTAACCTGGAAAGTCCCGCCATCCAAGCCGAAAATACCTTTTCCCGCCCGGTCGCCGCCCGGAGCATGGGGCAATTCAGCCGAAAACACGCATTAACCGGGCTTCCATCCCCCTCAATCCCCGCCTTTATTCGCCCTCTTTCCGATTGTCTACTTCGCGGCCCATGCCAAACCAAAATCCTAACAGGCCGCCGATGGCGATCAGGATCAGCGTGGTGATCTGGAGATTGTGTATGAAATACGTGAAACTCGGATCGGCGATAAACGGCGCGAAGCGCCACTCGGTGAACAGTCCCAAAAGCACGCCGATAAAACCGCAGGCCACGCCAAGGCCAATTGATTTGCCTCGCAACAACAATCCGCCCCCCAAGCCTGGCGCCGCACTTACCAACACCACGGCATAAAGCCCCTGAGAGGACAACAGGAAAAATACAAAGTATCCCACAATGCCGCCGACGACCGCGCCAATAAGTCCCAAGGGCCAGTTTGCAGGTTTTGTGTTCGCGTTCATCGACTTATCTCCCCTTTTCGCATCATCGGCAATTTACATCATGGCATAGCTTTTGACAACCCCGTTGTCGCAATGCCAATGCCGGGCAACAACTCAAACGTCTAACAAAATGGGGACTGGCTTCCGACTTTTCCTGAAGCAATGGTTGGTTGACCGTGCCACCCGCGAGCAACAGATCATCAATCTGTTTTTGAAAATTTCTTTGTCGATTAAGATATTCTGTATTACTTCCGACGGCGAACCAATCCAACCCAGCTTAATCCCAGTAGAGCCGAGCAGAGAAGCCCTAGCGTGGATGGCTCGGGCACGGGCGTGAGCAAATAGGCGCGAAGATAACCGCTGTTATGATAACCTTCTCCCACGATTTGCCCCGCGTCGTTAATGCCGTATGCGCCCGCCAATGTCCAGCCGGATTGCGGATCGATCAGGGTGTTCAAGTCGGACATCGTCGAGCCGTCATAGAAAAAGGCATGTTGTGGAGGATCGCCAGGGGCGCCGGCAACGCCCACTACTTGCCCGCTGATATTGACGCTGTAGGCTTCGCTCCAGGTTCCGCCAATAGTGCCAAGGTCGACCATCGACGAGCCATTATATAGGAAGGCGTGATGAGAGGCGTCGCCGCTTATGGCGGCATAGCCCGCGACCTGCCCGCTGTCGTTGATGCTTTTAGCTTCACTCCAAGTTCCGCCGATTGTGCCAAGGTCTTTCATCGTTGAGCCGTTGTATATGAAGGCATGAGGAGTGGAATAGCCTGTGGTATAGGAGACACCCGCAATTTGCCCGCCGGTATTAATGTCATAGGCCCAGCTTTCCATTCCGCCGAGTGTGCCGATATCTGTCATCGTCGAATTACTATATAGAAAGGCGCGATGGGAGCCATTGCTGTTATAGGAGCAACCAACGACCTTCCCGCCGGCATTGATGCCATATGCAAAGCTGTCCGTTCCGCCGAGTGTGCCTAAGTCTTTCATCGTCCCATGGCTGTAAAGGAAGGCGTGCAAAAAAGTATTACTTTGGGTAAGACCCTGACCGACAACCTGCCCGCTGGCATTGATGTCAGTGGCTTCGCTGGTCAGACCGCCGATAGTGCCCAGATCGGTCATATGCCCATTACTGTAAAGGAAAGCGTGCTCGTAGCTGGTGGTATAAGATGAGCCCGCGATTTGCCCGCTAGCGTTAATGCCAAAGGCTTCGCTGTTCATTCCGCCGAGTGTGCCCAGGTCGGTGACTGTATATTGGACAACAGCTTGAGCTGTGCCACAGATCAATAAGTACAAAATTAACACGGCCAGAAAAGTTATCTGTCGGTTCATGGTGAAATCTCATCAAAAGTAAAAAGGGATTAAGTTGTAAGCCGTAATTTGTAAGAAAATGCGGAATACAAGAGTCAAAAGCCAGAGTATCTCCGGCATTTGCTTCACGGGTCGGCTCGCTTCGAGCCATGTCAGAAGGTACCCCAAGACACCTTTTTCAAAGCGTCAGGCTATGAGGTACGAAAGCTGCCTCAATTTGGTTTGTCGTAAATGAAATACGATATTTCGCTATTCTACCAACTTTAATTTCATTGTCAATAATATTACTTTAGATTCGTACAAGTGCAAGGACTGTACGTTTAATTGAACTTATTTTCGATTCCTGAACCCAGAATCCTGACCCCTGAATCCTACTTAGTGTCCTTCACATCCGCGTCATTTTTCTTGTAGGCGGCCGGGCCGATTAGTTCTTCTATGTCGGCCTCGTCCAGGGTTTCGGATTTTTCCAGGGCCTTGGCCAGGATTTCGAGTTTGTCGCGGTTGCGGGTCAAGAGATCAAAGGCCTTGTCGGAGGCCTCGTGCAGGATGCGGGAAATTTCCTCGTCGATGAGTTGGGCCGTGTGTTCGCTGTAGCGGCGTGGCTCGGTCATCTCTTTGCCCAGGAAGGGATGGTCTTCGCTGTCGCGGAATGCAACCGGGCCCAGGCGATCGCTCATGCCCCAGTAGGTGACCATGCGGCGGGCGAGTTGGGTGACGTTGTTCAGATCGTTTTCCGCCCCTGCGCTGAACTCGTCGAAGATCATTTTTTCGGCGGCCCGGCCTCCAAGCCCGATCGCCAGGCGGATGTGCAATTCCGATTCGCTGATGTTCAGCCGATCTTCCTCGGGCAGGAGTTGGGTTGCGCCCAGTGACCGGCCGCGGGGGATGATCGAGACCTTGTGCACGCGGTCGCCGGAGGGCATGAGCCAGGCCAACAGTGTATGGCCCGACTCGTGATATGCGGTCATCGATTTTTCCTTGCCGGATAGGACCTCTTCGCGTTTTGCGCCCATGAGGACTTTGTCGCGGGCGTATTCGAAGTCGGCCATATCGACGTTTTTCTTGTCGTTTCGGCTGGCCCAGAGCGCGGCCTCGTTTACCAGGTTCTGGATGTCGGCCCCGGTCAGTCCGACGGTTCCTGCGGCCAATCGCTCCAAGTCGACGTCCGGGGCCAGGGGCACGTCGCGGGAATGGACTTTGAAGATGGCCTGCCGGCCCTTGAGATTGGGGCGATCGACGGTAATGTGGCGGTCGAAGCGGCCGGGGCGCAACAGTGCCGGATCGAGGACGTCGGGCCGGTTCGAGGCGGCCATGACGATCACCGATACGGTTTGGGTGAAGCCATCCATTTCGCTGAGGATTTGGTTGAGGGTTTGCTCGCGTTCGTCGTGCCCGCCGCCGATGCCTGCGCCGCGATGGCGTCCGACGGCGTCGATTTCATCGATGAAGAGTATGGATGGGGCGCTTTCCTTAGCCGTGTTGAACAGATCGCGGACCCGGCCCGCGCCCACGCCCACAAACATCTGTATGAATTCCGATCCGTTGATGGAGTAGAAGGGCACGCCGGCCTCGCCGGCCACTGCCCGGGCAAGGAGGGTTTTGCCTGCGCCGGGCGGACCCATCAACAGAATGCCCTTGGGCACGCGGGCGCCCAGGCGCTGGAATTTTTCCGGATTTTTGAGGAATTCCACGACCTCTTCCAGTTCGTGCTTGACGCCTTCCAGTCCGGCGACGTCGTCGAAGGTGACCGATTTATCGCCCGCATCGTAGCGTCGTGCGCCGCTCTTGCTGAACCCGCCCATCAGTCCGCCGGTGAAAATGGAGTCGCGTGCCCTGCGGAACATGAACCATAATCCGGCAAAAAGTGCCACCGATACCAGCAAATAAACCAAGAGCGCGGTAAACGTATTGTCGCTGGGCTCGGCGACTTCGTAGTCGGCGCCGAGTTGTTCGCGGAGTTGGTGGTCCAGGCTCTCGTCGATCGAGGCGTATGGCGGGAGGATGGCGATGAATTTCGGTTCCAATTTGGGAGGCGGGGTTTTGAATTCGCCATAGGCAGTCGAGCCCTGGATCTTTAGTTTGGCGATATTTTTATTGTCCAGTTGAATACGAAAAACGCCGTAGGTGATTTCCGAGCGTTTTGTGCGGTCGGATGAGAAGTAAAGCACCGCCATTACGGCCACTAATATCAACAACAGCCAAAAAACGGAATTACTGCGAATCGGTTTTGGCAGCGGTTTGCCCGGCGGGGATGGTAATTGATTTTTATCTTTTTGATCGTCCATGGACTAATTGTTCCATATTTTTCTGATGCCGGCAGTTGCCGGCCGTTTTATTATTGGGAAAGCGCATTGCGTTTTTAAAATTTACCCTATGAATTGTATCGAGTTGCGAGGAAATATCGATGCCCGGCCCCCCTATTGGGTAAATTATCGCGAAACCGCAAGCGGTTTTTTAGCAAATGTAAACAGTTTAGGACTTATTTCCAGCCTCGTAATACCTATTGAGAATCATAAAATAATGTCGCATGCGATAGCCGGCGGCTAACAGCCGCCGGCGGCAATTCGCTTATGTTCCTATTTGCCAAAGGCAAATTGACCGCCGGCTGGTGACATTATTAAGTCTGAGACTCAATTACCGGAGTATTCGCCAATTATTTCCAGCAAGGATTGGCCGAATTGTTTTGCCTTGGCGGGTCCGATGCCCTTGATATCGAGCAATTCCGATGCGGATTGCGGGCGGCGGGAAACTAGTTCATTCAAGGCGGTGTTGTGAAAAATACAAAAGGCGGGAATGCCGGCTTCGTCGGCGATTTCCAGACGCCAACGCCGCAAGGCAGATAGCAGATCGGCGTCGGTTTTGCGCGAGAACGCTGGAACGGGCTTTTTGCCGGGCGGGGGTGATTCAGAAATGATAGTCGCGTCGCTGTGGATTTTATGGAACAGGTACGCTGGTATCGGCAGCGGAATTTGAAGCTGGATTTTGGCCCTCATTACGTCATTGCCGAATTCGGTGAGTTTTACCACGGGCCGGAATTTGTCGATCTCCTCTTGTTCGAGACAGCCTAATGAAATCAATGCTTCGACCAGCGTAACGACCTCCGGCTGTTTTAAGTGCGCGAGCAGGCCGAACGTGCTGAGCTGATCCAGATCCAGTTTTTTAATTTTCTCGCTTCCGGACCCGCAGAGCATTTGCGCAATAAGATTTTTTCCGCAGGCGAAACGGGCTTCAGTGCGGGCAACGCCGCTAAGCACCATGCGCACGGCTTCTAGCGACTTGCCCGTGGGGATTCGTTCATCACAGGAAGAGTTCCGGCAGTTGTCGCAATGACCGCATCGGGCGGGATTTTTCTCGCCGAAATAACGGAGGATTTCCCGTTGCCGGCAGGATTGGCCCAAGGCAAAACTCACCATCTGGTTGAGTTTTTGCAATTCCGACGCCTTGCGGCGTTCCAGGGCAGCAAAGTCGATGCCCAGTTTATCGAAGGGCAAGTCGCGGCGGATCATGTGGATTGCCCGGCCGCGAAAGGGCGGCAAATAGGTGAATGCCTCCAAGCGGTTGAGTTCGTGCAAGGCGTGCAATAGCGAAGGTTGATCGATTTCATTACCGACTGCCAGGCGATTGGGGGAAAATGGGATCAATTCCTGCCTCCGCGCGCCCACCAGGCGCTCGACCGCCCGCAGCACCTTGCGCTGCACCTTGGCCTGCTTGGGCAGCAGATCGACCAGGGTGGGCAGGTCGCTGTCGATGCGGACTGAGGCCAGATTTTGCGCGGACATAAGACGTTCCAACACGCCGGCGCCTTCCAGGATTTGTTCGCAGTTGCCCACGCCCTCGGCGCTTAGGGATAAGCCCAGGGTTTCTTTTACCTCTTGTTGCGTGAGTTCAATGGGGTCTTCGTCACGGTCGCGGAGAAACTCGTAGACCTTGGCGACGAATTCGCGGTCGGGATAGGCGCTGTCGATGAAAAATCTTTGAATGTAGATATCCGATCCGCTGTAGAGCATCATGCAGCGCGAAGGCAACCCGTCGCGGCCCGCCCGGCCGGCCTCTTGATAGTAGGCTTCCAGGCTGCCGGGTATGTTATAGTGCACCACGGAGCGGACGTCGGCCTTATCGATGCCCATGCCGAACGCGTTCGTGGCAACGACGATTTCGCAGCGGCCGTCCATGAAGGCGTCCTGAGCAGTGCGTCGCTGGTCGGGTAACATGCCGGCGTGGTACACGGCAATCCGTCGCTTGGTTTTGGCCGCGAGCAGTTGGGCGACTTCTTCGGCGCGTTTTCGAGTCGAGGTGTAGATGATGCCCGGGCCGGGCGTTTCGCCGAGAAACTGCAAAAGCATCTCCGTTTTTTGCCGTTCGCCTTGAGGGGCAAGGACCTGGTAAAAAAGGTTGGGCCGTTCGAAACCCGTGATGAAGGTCCGCGGCTCGTGGAGATCGAGTTGTTCGATAATGTCGCGGCGGACGTTGTCTGTGGCGGTGGCGGTCAGGGCGATGGTGGGGGGATTGTCCAGAACCCGCCGGAAATAACCCAGCCGGGCATAATCGGGGCGAAAATCGTGTCCCCACTGGCTGATGCAGTGCGCCTCGTCGACCGCCAGCAGTTTAATTCCCACCGCCCGCACGGCGTCGATGAACTTGCCGCTGCGGAATCGTTCGGGCACGACGTAGGCCATCCGATATTCGCCGGCGGCCATCCGCGATAGCCGGTTGTTTTGCTCGGCAAGCGAAATGGTGCTGTTGATGAAAGTGACCGGCAGGCCCAAGGCGTGGAGCTGGTCGACCTGGTCTTTCATCAAGGCGATAAGCGGCGATACGACCAGCGTTAATCCGTCAAGGACAATCGCGGGCAGTTGATAACACAGGCTTTTTCCTCCGCCGGTGGGCATGACGCACAGGCAATCCTGACCGGAAAGCACGGTGGAAATGACTTCCTTTTGGCCGTGGCGAAATT
>JBEKSO010000177.1:0-8262 GCA_049516935.1 Thermoguttaceae bacterium | reverse complement strand
TAAAGAAAAAGTGAGTTCCCGGCCATTTTTGATTGAAAGTAAGCACTTTCTGACAATCGGGAAGAAAATAGGCAGATGTATAAGTCGCGGCGTCAGGTTGTGCGAAACGTCTAATTTCCTCACCGGAAGCAGCGTCCCATACGCTGGCAGTTCGGGGACCACCTGTTAATATTTGTTTTCCATCTGTTGAAAAACGCGCGGTCAATGTGAACGGGTGAGTTCCAAATTGTCGAAGCTCCTGTCCAGTTGCTACGTCCCAGAGTTTCGCCTTCTGTTTGGAGTCCAGACTACACGCAAGAACCTGGCGGCCGTCAGGGGAGAATTGCACGGACAAAAAGGGCTTTGAATGCCCTTCAAAACGTTGAAGCTCTTTTCCCGTGTCTATGTCCCAGAGTCTCGCCGTCGTATCCGCACTGCCCGTTAATACTCGGTGGCCGTCCGGAGAAAAGGCCACGCAATCTACTGAATCCGTATGACCATGAAGATTACGCCATTCCCTGCCTAGTGAAAAATCCCAAAGCCTGGCTGTCCGGCCGTGATACCCGATCACCAACTGTCTGCCGTTAGGTGAGAATGCCACCGACGTGACCCAATCATGATGTGATTCAAACCGGCCAGCGACCTTTGCCGCGGCAACGTCAATCAGGATCACTTCTGCTTGGTGTGTGATAGCCGCATAATGGCCGTTGGCTGATATAGTCCCGGAAATTCCTTGTTGCCCGACTCGTTGAAGCTCCTTCCCGGTTGTGCCGTCGAAAAGTCGAAGTGATCCAGCGTCGTCAATTGCTAGAATCTGCCAGCCGCCCTTTGCTTGAGAAATCTCCGCAACTGAACCCTTCCGTACTTTTCTGGAGTTCTTGTCTCCTTGGAGTAAATAAACTTCTTTACGTGTGTCACTATCCCACACTCGGACCGTGTTATCTCGGCTCCCCGTGACGATGCACCCATTGCCCGGCGCAAAACAGACCGATTCCACCGTATCTGTATGTCCAAAGAATATTGCGATTTGATTTCCGTTTGCCGCATCCCACAGCCGCACCGTCTTGTCTGCGCTTCCAGTTAAAACGCGCCCTCCGTCAGGAGAGAAAGCAGCCGCCGTTATCTCTGATGCGTGCCCCTTCAATTGGCAGATCTCTTTGCCTGTGTTCATATCCCACACGCGCGCGGCTTTACTGCCGCTGCGCGACAGGATTTGCTGGCAATCTGGAGAAATAACTACAGGCCAGGAACCTGCCGGGAAGCTGCGCACTTCTTGGGCGGTTCTTGCATCCCATATTTTTGTGCGCCCTCCGCTGTAGCCAGCTAAGACATATTGTCCATCACGAGAAAAGCCAACGAAATCCACGGGTAACGGACATCCTTCGAATCGGCGCACCTCCTTACCTGTTACCCTGTCCCAGAGCCGAATGCTCTGGTCAAATGCCCCTGTCAAAACTAGCCGCTCATCTGGAGAAATCGCAACAGATGAAATTGACGCGTCGGCCGAATGTCCTTGCTGAACAAGCAGGTGCACCTTACCAGACAAAGCAACGTTCGCATAAGTAGCCGGCCCAATTCCAGGTGTTGCCTTGATAATCTCCCACGAACCAGAATTGTCGCCACTCAGCTCGGCCAAACTTATGTTGGAATTGACTGGCGCGGCATTTGGATCAATCCATCGAAGATGCGTGCCATTTTTATCGGCGGGCGATAACCAAAGAATCCCGGAAGTATCTTTGCTGTCTTTTTGCAGTTCAAGGTGCTTCTTGCCAGCCACGCCCTTGAGCCAACACAAATCCCCGCTGCGCCGATCTAGGCAACGCAGCCGAACGAACCGGTCTTCTTCGTAAACTTGCCAGCAAGTGCTCGTCTGATCTTGTTCTTTGATTAGCTGAACAACGCCTTCATTTGTGTCACCGCTCAGCCATTGCACTAGTGCGCTTGCACTTGTGCATTTCAGTTGGATTACATCGCCGTCTTTCAGTGCATCGTCAGCGTAAATGAGAACCGAAAGCAAAAGGACGGCCGATGCACCCAATAGACTGCGGAAAAGAAAAAACGCGTTGCTCCGCACAGATCCACCTCAAGTCTCGGACCATGAAAGTTCCAAAAATGAGTGCTATTTGCTCCGAAGGTCCTCTAAGTGTTCTTCGACGACCTTACGATACTCGGGCCGCTTTTCGAGTCGCAGGAATTCCTCCCAGCATTTCCGGCTTTCCTCATCGTGAGAGGTTTGCTGCAGGAGCAAGGCTAGGTTGTACCAAGCCGGTGCATAATTTGCATCGTCGTGGGTAATTTCCCTCAGAGTATGCTCTGCCTCTTCAATCGAGCCTTCCCCGCCTTTTGCTAAATGCAACATGGCACGCAGGTTTTTCGTGTCAGATGTCTGACCTAGAAGTCTCTCGGCCTCTTTAATGCGTTGTTCTGCTTTCCCAAACTGTCCCAGAGCGATTTCCAGTGACGCCAGTTCCAAGGAGGCTGGGCCTGCATCTGCCGGCGACTCAGCGAGTTTTTCGAGAACCTCCCGTGACCGATCGGCAATCACCGCGGCATGGGGCGATGGTTTTTCTGCGCCGCGAATCTGAGGAAGATCGAGGCTCTGCGGCGAAGTCTCCATGCTCCAATAGGAGCGGACGGGCGAGGAAGACTCCGCAAGAAATTGCTCCTTATAATTCATCGCCAGTTGCATACGGGAATCGGCCAAATCTTTTTTCAAGAGCGTAAACGCTTTTTGATTCTCGATCTTTCCTAATTCCCATGCCAAACCTAATGCGACAAGGATCGTTGCTGCTGTTACCAATATGTTCCACTTACGGAATATTAAGAGATTGCTTGGTTCTTTCACACTGCTGTTTGTTTGACCACAAGGCTTTGGTCGAAATTCAGTTTCCTCGATCAAAGCGTTGTGTTTTTCGGCATCAGAAGCGAAGCGTAGTTGATCTTGTCCCTCTGCCACGTCGATGCAGTGTTCGGTAGGATGCTCCTTTGGGAATTCGTCTATAATTTTATTTACGGCATTTGCCAATAGATGCTCTCTGTTTTCATCAGACGCTTGAACCAATCCTCTGAGATAGGCTATAGTATTACGATGCTCCCCTCCGAAGACAGCGAGAACTCTCTCATATATTTCGTGGCGCAATTCTAAAGCTGCCTGCAATTTATCTTCATTCTCAAGTTTTATAGACTCACGGATATACTCAGCTAAGGATTCTCTAAATTCAACCTCCGTCGGCCCGAATACCGGCCCATCAGGATCAAACATCATCCGTGTAATCCGCGAATACTCAGCGGACAATCGAGATACTTCGCTCTCGGGATCATCAAGCTCCCGGTCGATTTCCTTAACAACGTCCTCGGGCAATTGCTTGCCGCGAAAAAAGGCTTCAATAATTTCTCGGTTTAATGCCATATAGCTACATCAATTGAATGCATATAGGCTCGTTGTAGAATCGAAAACGCATCTCCCCAATCATTGTCTGTCGCATCTACTATGGATTCTTCAACACCCTGTTCTTTCGCCAACGTCGTCAGTATTTGTCCCCGGCGAGTTGGGATCCGCCTTGCTGCTTCCCATTGAGGATGATTGAAGAGCATCTCAAGATGCCGAAGGTCGGCAGCCGATGGCAGTCCAGACATCTTCATAATATCCCCTAACAAGCGCCTGCGTATTAGTTGCAAAGCATGAGAATACCCGCCGAGTTTGCGTTCCAACTTCGTAGGCATGCCGTTGAGATTGTTCCAATAGGCATCCAATACAAGCATCAACATCATGAGATTAGTCCATTGCGGTGATTTCCCCTGGAGCCAGCGGCATACTTCTCCCGTATTGCGATCGATAGCCATGGCAATTCTTCTCTGACTTACTCCTCTCGTAGGAGCAGGCTTGCCCAAGAATGAGTCCTGGTTCTCGCGGAATATGTTAAGGTGCGACCAGGCTTTATTCAAACAGATTCTTCCGAGTCCTTCATAAAAGGCCTGGCGAATAGCGACCACTTCACTATGTTTAAAGTCTTCTTCCATTTTTTGGTTTTCCATTCGATGCATTGTCGATCCCGTATTGTCATCATTTTTCACTCTTCTTCTTTGTATCTGGATCAGATGATAGTGGCAGCATTATCGACCCGTCTGGATCAAACATCATCCGTGTAATCCGCGAATATTCAGCGGACAATCGAGATACTTCGCTCTCGGGATCATCAAGCTCCCGGTCGATTTCCTCAACAACGTCCTCGGGCAATTGCTTGCCGCGAAAAAAGGCTTCAATCTGATCTCGGGATACCAAACAAGACTATTTTACTCCTCTTTTGAGCAGGCTGTCAACAGGCCGGAAATTGCGCTCTATAAGGCGCAGTGCGCTATTCAACGTTATAGGCTCCAATTAACCAAATCATCGAATGTTTCGGTGAATACTGTTATCAGTAGCAATACGTCTTCAATTGAATGGAGCCTGTCATGCAAATCATTATATCAGGCACTTTAGCCGGTAATCGTGAGCTGACCGAGCACAGCACAGTGGAAACCGTCCATGCACAACACGATAAAGGCCATGGCCACGAATCATGGGTCAAAATGATGCAAGACAAACTAGATTCAACTCCAATTCAGGACGAGTTTCCTTGGCGTAAGAATCCCTTCGAGAAGTTGCTCGATCAAGAACGACGGAAGTCCCTGTTCTTGGAACGTGTGAGCCAGTCAGAGTGTACGAAAGGTAATTTATTCAACCCATGCCAAGGTGCTACATGACTTCGCCAATGTTACATGACGCCGTTCCGATTAATACCATCCACATTGTATCGACGGACATCGCACCTGAATCCACAACCAAACCTCACACATTGGCTACAATAGAGGAGAAAGGCGAAATGTCACAAATATCTGCGACAGATCCCAACATTCCAATACTGCCTGCCTCCCGCAGCATTCTAAATGCCGAACGACGCCGATACGCCCTGTTCGTCGCCAAATATGCCGAACCGGTCTATCGCCAAGTTCTCATCGAACTTTACATCTTATGGGAGCATTTCAATAGGCTTTTTTTCAAAAACCGATTGAAACATCCTCATCTCATGATGGGTCGAGTCCCGCCTAATGTATTTTCCTTCTGTAAATCGCTTACCGACTGGGGAGCTGATCTCCAAATAACTTTTGACCAACGCTTTGTGCTTGGCGGTCATAAGAAAATCACCAAAACATGGCCTGCAGAAGGCACAAAGCTACTAGTAAATGACATCCTCCTTCACGAAATGATCCATCAATACCATTTCGAACTGACAGGTAACTCAGAACCGGGATACAGAGGACACGGCCCTCAGTTTACCAAGGTCTGTAACGAGATTGGCGAACAACTTGGCCTGCCGGCGGTCATCACACGACGACGTGGAACGAAAGATGGAGAGAAACCTACCAGCAGTCGTTGGCCGTGTAACGTCAGACCCGATGGTTATTACGGTTCTGATGTCGCCATCCAAAAGGAGCCCACGATAATAATAAAACCCCGCCATTATCCTAATTGGGCAATAATTTTTGAGGCCATACTCGCCTATATAGATGAGAATCGAATCGCCGAGCTAAAAAGAATGCTAGTCCGAGAACTGAAAAAACTCAAACATACCAATTTGTCCGACATTTCAAATAACAATAGTCGGGTTTGGGAATACGACGATGAGCGGTTTGAGTAATAACACAATTAGCATAAATACCCTGCTATCTAACTTGCAACAATTGAGACGGCGTCCAAAAACACAAGTATGAGATCAATGTTGAGTTCAAGTAGTTGGCGTCGAAGCTTCGATGCCATTGTTTTATATGAATACCCGGTTACCAAAGGAGTCCTTGTATGCGAATCATTATTACCGACCTGCTCACCAGCAACTGTGACGTGAGTGGCAAAACTGGTGTCGAGTGTGTCACCGTTCAACTCGACGACAATACACCGGCCGTGAACATTACCCCGGCCGAACTTCTTAAGGTTGTCCGCCTTAAGAAGAAGCAAGAACGAGTCATTCCAAACAAATCCTGAGATACGAAAGGGAAACTAAAATGTCTATCACTATCGCTCTAGTGCCAATTGTAAGTTTGTGCGCTCTGGTCTTGCTGTTTCTGGGATTCGCAAGTCTGCGTTCATCCCGGATTGCGGAGTTGAAACACGAGCACAACCGCTTCACGCAGAATGTGGTTGAACAGGATGGTGTAATTCAAAATGTTCTGCTGAATAGCCTATTGGACGGCCGTTCGCCTTCCGAGTGCCTGGCCACTTTTGAACAGCAGCGGGCAGCACTGTTACCGGGCGCACGCCTGGAAGAACCGGCGGGTTGGGAAACCGAAGAACTTGCTGAATATGCCCGCCAACAGTTCAAAGAACGCCTGGCAGAGGTCAATCGTAAGCTGGGCGTCGCGACTTTGACGATTGCCGTGGTGATTATCAGCGCCTGCGTGGTCCTGACCGCCGTGCTCTACAACTTCCAAACCGGAGCGACAAACGCGCTCGACGCTGCAACGTCTTCCACGGGAAATGCCACGGATTCTCCCGCTGCACCCGTGCAAACCAACGATTCAGATTCTTCCACCCCAACCGATTCCGGTGCTCCGCACCACAGTCCCGCTGACAGTGACGCTAAGCCTGCCGATGCCGGGGCATCCAATTCTCAACCATCATCAACTTAACTCAAAGGTCTGTATTTCATGATCTCAACACTTCCCAATTCCAATGGTCGAAAACATCACACCTCCGCAGAGCCGGATGTGTTGTCGTTTCTCGACGTGAATCACAACAGCTATCGACGAAATTCGGTCAATTCTTCCTGGACGTACAGACGCACCACAGGAAAATGTGATCTTGCAATCACGTTTTGGAACGATTGCCTCAAGGACTGGAGGCGGTCAAAGCCGGATTCGTTCGACGTTGACGCGCTTAATACCGAGGCAATTCTGCGGATCGTTGAACAGCGATTGCAGTCCCTTGCGGAAATCAACGAGGCGAATGAAGGCAACCTAGATCAGCAGCAACAACTGCTCCGCGACTTGGCCGCACGAAAGCCGACCAAGAACGTGCACTATATCCTTGAAACGATTGCCGGGGAAATCGACCATGCCGTCGCACCCTTGCGAGCCAAGTTGCAGGACTTGGTCAATCGTTCGCCTTTCACATGCTTGGAGGTAATCGATACTGTTCAGCAGACCCTTCGTGACCTGCAGTACCCCGTACTGGACTTCACACCGCAGAAAAGGTTCATAAACGGAATCCGTGTTTTGCCGGCAATCGCCCATGCCAAGGGCTTGCCTGCGAAAGTCCGCGAAAGGCTAACAGCCGCATTACGGAAGCAGTGCGTTTCGGAATTCCATCTGGCTTTTTCTGCTCTGGCGATGGACTGCGTCATAGAAAGGCACCGCCAAGCGGTGGCGGAACTTATGCCGTTTCTGGAGGAACTGCGAGGGCAGCAAGCGACGTTCAGACGTAATGCGGCCGCCGTTCAGAAGCAATTGGATGAACAGCGGAGTATCGCCAAGAAACGCAGCGTGAAATCCCGGTCGTCTGTAATATTGGAGATTGAGACGCCCGACCCGGTTCAATTACTGGCCGGGATTCGCGATTCGCATCGCTGCGCAGACCATGGCGCACTAGTTTTGCTTTTCGCCGATAAGCTTCACTTGATGCTCAACGAAACCGCCAGGCAGCGGCATCCTCTGATTCGCACACCCGCTGCACTGACGGAACTCGTAACGAAATTACCGTATGCCGCCGTGGCAGCCGGTGTCACCGATACCATCGACCATCTACTTGGTGACTTGCACACCGTGTATACGGCAGTGCGCTCGTTCGGCGTAAGCCGCACCGCACAGGAACTTTACGATCGAGCGGCGCCCTTATGCGGTCTGAGTTCCCGCGACCACATTCGCCTCAACGTGGAGACTCACCGCGACGTGATAATCCGATTGCCTCAGCCGCGTGGCCCGGAGGATGGCGAGATTGCCGAACAACTTCGGGAGGCGTTTCGCGAACTGCATCCGGTATGTCAGTTCATCGAAGACCCCCTGGAAAGTGAAATCAGTGTGGTCAGAACGCTCGTGGCATTCCCGATAGGAATAGAGGCCACGAACGCAGCGCTTTTGCACGATTATGCGGAATCGGCCCATCAAGGGCATCACCCTCATTTATTCGGCCTGTTGGCCGACTCACCAGCCGGGCGTCATCTTCCGCAACTACTGGCCTTGGCTCAACACAAACCCCAAGTTTAGGAGATTCCTATTATGACAATTCCGCAAGTTTCTTTGTCGCGGGAATCC
>JBEKSO010000176.1:0-8266 GCA_049516935.1 Thermoguttaceae bacterium | reverse complement strand
TATTACCAGGAACATCTCTCGGACTTTGAAAAACCCGCCCAGGCAAAGTGGGAAGAATTGATGGTCCAGTTCTCAAAGTTTCACGGCAAGGAAGAGGCTCGTGAGGCCATTGCTCAGTTGGGTAATCAGGTTATTATGGGCGCCGCGTTCGCCGAAGTGGCGAAAAACGGCTCACAGGGTCCTACTGCCGCGGGTGGCGGGGCGTATCCTTGGACTACTAAAGGCGCCCTGAAATTTAAAGAAATTGACCAGGTGCTCTTCGAACTCCCAGTGGGACAACTCAGCCAGATCATCGAAACCGAAAAAGGATGTCACATTATCCGCGTGACCGAGCGGGTAGGAACCGAAACAACTCCATTCCGTACGGCCCAGGTGGATATCAAGGAAAAAATCATCCAAGAGCGGACCAACAAGCAATTGCAGGATTATCTGGCCCGGCTGGAAAATAAAATACCCGTCTGGACCGTTTACGACGGCGACCGCAAGGATATTCGTCTTAACGAGCGGATGAAAGAAATAACTCGCTGATGAACAAGCCCGCGGAATCCGTGCTTAATCGGCTTTGTAAACGGCAATCTCGGTAACGACCATATCCACGCGGACGTCGTGCGGCAACACGGGGATTTTATCGACCAATTGACATTCAAACGCCGGTGCGATCTTCAGGGCGTCGGGGCGGACGTGCAGCAGAAAACGATCGTAATATCCCTTGCCCAGCCCCAAGCGGCCGCCGCAACGGTCAAAGGCCACGCCGGGCACAACGATCAAATCCAATTCGGCCGCATCCACTTGTCGCTCTGCACGTTCCCGCCATTCGGGCTTGGGCTCGAGAATTTGCCACGTCCCGGGGCTTAGCTCGTCCATATTTTTCAAGTGAAACAGTCGAATCTCACTGGCCGCGCAGTACGGCACCACTACCTTTTTTTCCAATCGCAACAATTCGGGCACGAACCGGCGGGTGCGGACTTCGCTGCCGATATCGAGATAAGTCATCACTGTGCGGGCAGAAGCGAACTGGGGCAATGCCAGAATTTTGTCCCAAATCCGCCGGCTTAATACATCGGCCTCCTTCTGGGTTTCCCGGCGCGCAGCCACACTCAGGCGAAGTTCTTGTTTCTCTCGCAGTACTTTTTCCAACGAATTCGGCATGATATCTAATTTCCAAGTGCTTTCAGAAGATCTTCAAACTGATTGGCCTGCGCCGTCTGTCCCTTTGATCGGGCAAATTCCAAGCCTTTTCGGGCAAAGCCGACGGCCTCGGCAGGCCGGTTTGCTTTGATACAGGCTGAGGTCAAATTGGCATAGGCCTCGATATAATCCGGTTTGATCTTTAGGGTTTGTTTATATTGTTCGATGGCTTCTTCAAGCCGACCTGTCCGGAGCAGTGCGGTGCCCAGGTTGTTATGTGTAACGAAATAATCGGGTTTGAGCCTAATGGATTGCTCGAAATATTTGATAGCTTCCCGTGGTCGGCCTGTTTGCAGCAGCAAAAGGCCCAGGTTATATTGAGCCTCTGGGAAGTCGGGTTGCAGGGCCAAGGCTTTTTCATAATCCTTAATTGCCTCCGCGGGGCGGCCTGTTCGAGCCATTGCTTCTCCCAGGTTGTTTTGTGCCGCGGCGTAAGAGGGCTTGAGGCGCAGGGCTTGCTCGTAATGTTCCATCGCTTCCGGCAGCCGGCCCATATTCAAAAGAACCAGCCCCAGGTTGTTGTGGGCTTCAGCATAGTTTTGCTTGCACTGCAGCGCTTGTTCATACTGTGCGATAGCCCCGGGCAACTGGCCTGATTTCAACAAAATGCCGCCGAGGTTGTTGTGGGCCTCCGCATGGTTGGGATTTAACAGTATGGATTGATTGTAGTGATCCATGGCCTCCTGCAAGTTGCCCTTTCCCTCCAATATAAGTCCCAGATTGTTATGAGCCATCCAACAGTTGGGATTTTTCTCCAATGTTGCCTGGTATAGAGTCATAGCATCGCGAAATAACCCGCTTTGCTGCCAGGTTAAAGAGGTGAGTGCGACCGCTGCCATAGCCGGTATAAGGATAGAGGCCCGGCGCGCAGGCCATTTCGCCTGTTTTTGCCATGTATTCCAAGCCGCGGCCAGCAGTGCAATCACGCCGATAATGGCGGCGTACTGATAATGGTCGGCCACCAAGGAATATTTCATGAAGTACACGTCTGTCAGCCCCATCACCGGCACAAGCGACACGCAGAAAAACCCCCAGGCAAACAGCAACGGCCGGCTCCAGCCTTTTCTATATCGCCACAGCACCGCCGTAACAACCACGGCTGCAAATAGCGGCAGCCACCAGATTAGATGGTCGGTTTGGATAGTCCACTGCGGATAGATGAAGATCAGGTTTAGTGGCAAAAGTGCCTTGTAAAGGTAAAACCACACCAAGGCGCCGGCGCCCAGCAGGCGCTCTAAAAAACCGGCGTCCCGGATGACTTCGCCGACGTCATTCCTTTGAAACCAAATATTCACCAAGGTCAGGGCAACGGCGATGGCGAAAAAAGGCGCGGTCCGCAAAAAGTCCCGTCTTGTCAGTTTCCGCCGCCACCAGATGATTCCCAAAACCAGCGCCGGCAAGACCGCTGCCGATCCCTTGCTGAGCATTGCCCACACAAACGCCGCCAGGCTCAGCCAGTACCAAAGGAAACAGTGGGCAGTAGACGGTGGGCGGTGGGTAGTGAATTGTTTAGCCGCGAGCCAGGGGCGAACGAGTTCGTCGAATTGTATATACCACAGGATCGACATCAGGAAAAACAGCATGCACAGGGTGTTTTTCCGCTGCGCGATCCAGGCCACCGATTCCACGTTCACCGGATGCAGAGCGAATATCAAGGCCGCCAAAAAAGCCCCGGGTATGGATAATTTCCGCAAAATCGTCCAAATCAGCAAGGAAGCGGCTATGTGCAAGATCAGGTTGGTAACATGATAACCAGTCGAGCCTAGGTCCCACAATCGCCACTCGATCCAGAATGAGGTATTAATCAGGGGCCAGTAATCGACCGGATCGGTGGTGCACCATATCCGGTGCAGGCCGCCGGAAGTGTTGATAAGGAGGTTCTTTGTCAGTAGGGTTTCATCATCCCAAATGAATCCTCCGTCGAGCGAGGGAAAGTAAGCAACGAAAACAGCCAGGGCCAGGATCGCCGCTCCAGCCGGCGCCCAATAATGAGGTTTCAAAGAAACATATTCCACCCAATTATTCCGGGGAATATGCCGGCTGGATAATTTTTGGGAATTAGGCATTAATGGGCCGTTCGACATGAGTGATTAATGGTCTACTGGCTTGATCAGTATTTTAATGCATTATCGGCCCTTGCGATACCCTGAAGAGGCGGCAAGAAATAACCGGACTTCAATTGCCGAACTGGTGACAATTCCCGCTAAGCAATCAACAGAGGTAATTGTGAATGTCCTTGGCGGCGGCCTTGCCCGCGCCCATGGCCAGAATTACCGTGGCGCTGCCGGTGACTATGTCGCCCCCGGCCCAGACTCCCTCGCGGGTCGTACGTCCGGTTTCGTCGGCCACAATGTATCCGCGGCGATTTAGTTCCATTCCTTCGGTATGTTGGGTAAGCAAGGGATTTGCACCGGAGCCGATGGCGACGATCACCAGGTCGGTATCAAGAATGAATTCCGCGCCCGCTTTGGGTACCGGCCGGCGACGCCCCGAATCGTCCGGCTGCCCCAGTTCCATTTCCTGGCAGCGGACCCGGCAGACCATGCCCTGCTGGTCGCCGATGTACTCCAATGGGGCGCAGAGCAGTTTAAAGATAATGCCTTCTTGCCGGGCGTGGTGGATTTCTTCGGCCCGGGCGGGCATTTCGTCCAGCGATCGGCGGTAAAGAATATAGACATTTTCGCCGCCCAGACGCCGTGCGGTGCGAGCGGCATCCATGGCCACGTTGCCCCCGCCCACCACGCAAACGTTCCGGCCGCGAACGATGGGCGTATCGTAGTTGGGAAAGTCGTAGGCCTTCATCAGATTGGAGCGGGTAAGGTATTCGTTGGCCGAATAAACTCCGCCAAGATTCTCGCCCGGCACGCCCATGAACGTCGGCAGTCCTGCCCCCACGCCGATAAATGCCGCATCGAATCCTTCGCCATTCAAAAGCTCATCCATATCGATTGAATTGCCGATGACCTGATTCAGTTGCAGATCGACCCCCAGGCGCACCAGGTAATCGACCTCGGCTTCGACAATCGCCTTGGGCAGCCGAAATTCGGGAATTCCGTAGATCAGCACCCCGCCGGGCCTGTGAAAGGCCTCGAAAATCGTAACCTCATGCCCAAGCAAGACCAGGTCGCCGGCCACGGTCAGCCCGGCCGGACCAGCACCTATAACTGCTACCTTCTTTCCCGTAAGCGGCGCTTTTTGGGGTAGTTCGATTTTTCCCTGCTGGCGTTCGTAGTCGGCGGCGAACCGCTCCAAGCGGCCCACGGCCACGGGATCGCCTTTTTTACCCAATAAGCACAATGCCTCGCATTGCGACTCTTGCGGGCAGACTCGACCGCAGATTGCGGGCAGGCAATTTGTTTCCTTAATTTTTTGCGCAGCCCGATCGAAATCGCCTTCTTCAATCAGTTTTATAAAGCCGGGTATGTCGACGCGGACCGGACAGCCCTCGACGCACTTGGGCTTTTTGCACTTCAGACAGCGCGCGGCCTCGGCCCGGGCCTCCTCGGGCGAATAGCCCAGCGGCACTTCGTTGAAGTTCCGGATGCGAATCTCCGGCAATTGCTCGGCCATGGGAGGCCGCTTGGAACCCGTCTTTTTTGCTTCACTCATTTTTTCTGCACTCGTATCTTCCCCTCTCCCATTGAGAGAGGGGCCGGGGGTGAGGGCTGTCCCTTTCAGGACACGCTCTCATCCATGGCGACTTTCTGTAAAGAACATTGTTCGTGTTTGGTGTAAATCTTTTGGCGAGAGAGGAGCAAGTCCCAATCGACCAGGTGCCCGTCGAACTCGGGGCCGTCCACGCAGGTGAAGCGGGTTTTGCCCCCCACCTCCACCCGGCACCCGCCGCACATGCCGGTGCCGTCGACCATCACCGGGTTCAGGCTTACCACGGTCCGCACACCGAAGGGCCGCGTGGCAAGCGAGCAGAACTTCATCATGATCGCCGGGCCAACCGCATATACGCAGCCGATTCGTTTGGCTGTATCTTTATTCAAGAGTTCCTCCAGCGGCACGGTGACCAGACCCTTGAGCCCGGCGCTGCCGTCGTCGGTAGTGATGATATGGCGGTTGGAAACAGACGAGAGCCGGTCGGTCCAGAAGAGCAGATCCCCGCTGCGCGATCCCTGGATGGTGACGACTTTGCTGCCCGCCTCATGGAACGCCCGTGCGATGGGGTAGATGGGCGCGGCGCCCACGCCGCCGGCGGCCATTACCACGGTGTCGAGTTTTTCGATTTCCGAGGCCTTTCCCAGCGGACCGATTACGGCAAACAACGAGTCGCCGGCATCCAGCTTGGAAAGCTTAAGCGAACTTGCGCCCACGACCATCACCACCAGAGTGATCGTTCCCAGTTGGCGGTCGAAATCGGCGATGGTCAGGGGAATCCGCTCGCCGCACTGGTCGGCCATGACTACCACGAACTGGCCGGGTTGGGCCTTGCGGGCAATGCGCGGAGTTTCAATCACTAGTTCGAAAATCTTAGCTGTAAGTTCCCGCCTTCTCAAAATCCGGCTCATTCAATAACCTTGTAATTTGTGCTTCGACGTTGGTGCGATAAAACAACCTTGTAAATGTCTCCCCAAGACCCACCATTACTCATGATAATTTAAATGGCAGAAAAAGGCAATCGGGTGGGGCTGTCATAGACTAAACAGGTGGATGACCAGAAAGGGCACCGGCTAGCGGCGATTATTTCATCCGACCCATTGGTGTTAGAAATAAATCTTGTTCCCGCGCTTTGGTGCGGGAACAAGATTCTTTAAAAACGGTATTAACGACAAGTCACATGACCGGCTCGTTCGGTCCCGGTTCGGGATTGATCACGCTGTCGTTTTCTTGATCTATCTGGAAAGGATCGGCCTGCATTTTAACGTTGACGTGATATTCC
This sequence comes from Thermoguttaceae bacterium, assembly GCA_049516935.1. GTDB lineage: Bacteria > Planctomycetota > Planctomycetia > Pirellulales > Thermoguttaceae > JBEKIK01. Next base: position 2,190 of record JBEKSO010000176.1, on the reverse strand, counting down.
TTGGCAAGCTCGGATGGTACTCGCCACGAGTACCGGCAGGTGAAACCTCATCCATACTCGAAGGTGCCGCTTTGCACAACTTCGCCCTTAGGGTCCTTGATGGTGAATTCGGGTTTTGCGGGCCTGCTGCCGTTGACCATCATGTCTGAAACAACCTCGCCGACCGAACCGAACAGGGTCATAGCCAAGGGGGCTTGCTTGTTCTCGCCGCCGCCCTGGATGTTGCCGACCGACACGACGGGTTTGTACGGCGGGCCGAAAGGAAATTCGACCGTTTCGCCCTCGCGGACTGTGACGGGTTTGTATTTAGCAGTCGCCCCGGCCGTGACGAAGGAGAAACGGCGGCCCGACGGCGCCATGGACCCGCTGTTGCCCAGCAAACTCTCCAGTACCAGTCCCAGGGCCGATATTCCGGATTTTCCATTTTCCTTGTCGTTCTTTTTCTCCGCTTTGCTCGGCTCCGGAACGTTTGTCAAGTCGATGGTGTAGGACAGCAATTTCCACTGGCCCTCGGGTATGGAAATAGGCGTATCTTTATCGCCGCTGATTTTGAGGAACGCGTTGTCGTTGTAGATCACCGCGTTAAAATGGCCGTTGGGATTTGTTATCTTGCCCAGGGGCACGGAAGAGGGATCCAACGTGAGTTTATCGCCCGCAGGCGAGATCTTAAGGTTATAGTAGCGGCCGTCAATGTCGACCAATTTAGACACGTAATGCTGGTAACTGTTTGACGACGCATCGTTAGGCGAAGTATAGCCTGCGGAGCTTTGGTTGGGATCGACCAGCAACATGTCGCCTTCTTCGGGATAAAGCGCTCCGCCGGACCTTATTATGTTTTTGGAAATTTTGTTTTCATCGTCGAAACGCCCGTTGCTGTTGTTGTCGATCAAGACCACATGCCGTGTTTTTCCATCCAAGGTGATGTCGCCTTCGCGGTATGCGGCCGAGTTGATATGGACGCTGGCATAGCTGAAATCCGGCGACACATTTACATATCCCGTGAGGAAAAAGGCGTAATCCACCGGCGTCCCGTCCACATCTATCGTGACGTCCACTCGCGGGAACTGGAAGCGGCTGTAATTGGCCGGCAAGCCTAGAATCGACATGGCATCGGCTTCGATGACCTTGTCATCAGTCAGATCGCCGTTATGATTTGCATCGAAGTATAGGCGATTGAAGCGGACCACCTTTAACTGCTTCGCGGCGTCAACTTGATCGGCCCCCGTCAAAGCCTGGAGCAGTGTGCCCGCCAGGCTTTTTGGCGGTTGGGACTTGGCATCCGTCTTGGCATCGTTGGTTTCGGACTTGGAATCTTTTTCTTCGGACTTTGCTTTCTTTTCCGATTCAGGGATTGCTTCATCCAGTACGAAGGCGAATTCCTGCGTTCCAAACTTGGCAACTCCGCGGAAGAGATGGTCCGACTCGTACTTGGGCTCCTTTTTTACAATCTCCTTGAACTTGGCTGTTTGTTGGGCCTCTCCGCCGAAGTTAATGCGGTTTTTGCCTTCGGGCCCGATTTGGGCATCAAACGACTGAGGATTAGCCGCCCGGTAGATGTAGTCCGATGGGCTGAATGAAGTCTGCGATTCCAGCTTCTTAATCTCCAACGTACAGATTTCCGCCCTGGCGGCGAGTACAGCGGCAAAGGCTATACTCGTTGCCGCGGTCGCCGTTAATAAATATCGTGCCCATGTTTTCATGAGATCGGTTCCTCCATTTTCTTTGTTTTTGATGATTGGCGCAACATCGGCGATAAAAAATTGCGATCGGAAACTTCTTCCGCCAGGGAAGGACTTGTTTTTATGCTGAAGTGTGCGCGGTGCTTTTCAGTCAGCTCGGATGGCACTCGACGCGAGTACCGGCAGGCGATGCCTCAGCCATATTGCAGCGCGATGCGCTCGATGGCCTTGGCCTGAGAATTGCCCTTGGTGAATTTGGCCCTTCTTGGCCGACTGCGGTGAACCGGCGGCAGGTAATTGCACAATTCGAGGGCTGGGATAGCCGGCTCGCCTATCGTTGCAATTGTTCCAACGCGATTTCGCGGCCGCAGTTGCATGGTTCGTTCCTTACCGTTGCCGGTGGCTTTTAGCCAAACCATTAAACTCCAACAAATAATATATACGCTGGCAAGGGCACGTCAACCCCGGCCCCGGAGGCGTGCGGGTGTTGTTTTGGGACTTGCAATGGCTT
>JBEKSO010000175.1:0-14896 GCA_049516935.1 Thermoguttaceae bacterium | reverse complement strand
GGCATGGCACCCTGGCCCTCACCCTAACCCTCTCCGGGCACCAACCGAAGGTTGGTCGGGAGAGGGGACTTTTGGGATAGGTTTGGCGGAATGCCTATTTCAGTTCCTCGTCGGTAAACAGCCGGATCGTGCCGTACTGGCCGTCGAAACCCGGGCGGCGAATCACCCGGCCGGCGCGCATCCGCGAAATGGCTTCGGACAGAAGCGATGAGCCTGTTCGCGAAATTTCCTCGAGCGGGGCGTTTTCCAATATAAAAAGTTCCGGGCCGAGTTTGGCGAGCAACTCGTCGTACTTTTTTTTGACACATTTGCTTTGCGGGCCGACTTTGTGGATCTCGGCCAGGACCTCGGCAAAGGGTATCAAACTGCGAAAGGGCGCGATACGCGGGCCGGATGGCACGGGCATCTTGCCCGTGGTTTTGTTTGCCGGCAATGGCGAGACGCCAGGCTTGTCGGGTGCGTGAAAAGCACCTGAATCGACATTGTTGTCGGCGTGTTTCACAGATCCTGCTAATTCGGTGCGTTGCACGCACCCTACAGGGCGATCGGCCAACTGGCTTACGCGATGCATTACGCCGAGGGTAAGCGGTTTTCCGCACACCGGGCATTTGCCTTTGTAGCGGCGAGATTCTTCGGGCGTTAGACACACGCCGCACTTGCGATGGCCGTCGTGATGATACCGGCCCTCTTCGGGAAAAAACTCCACGGTGCCCTCAAAACCTTTGCCGGTCTTAATCGCGTGGAACATGCTGAAATAGTCGATTTTCGTGTTGAAAACGGTTGCTTCGCGGCCCAACTTTGCCGGGGAATGGGCATCGGAATTGGAAACCGAGGCGTAGCGGTCCAGGGCGGAAACCAGCCAATTCGTGGCCGGATCGGCCGAGAGACCGGTTTCCACGGCGAAGATTTCCGAACTCAGATCGCCGTAACACTCTTCGATGGAGTCAAAGCCGGACTTCGAGCCTAGGACTCCGAACCAGGGCGTCCAGACGTGGGCGGGAACAAGATGGCAGCCCTCGCCCGAGTTTAGCACCATATCGAGCAAGTCGCGGGAATCGAGTTTCAGGGTCGGGCGGCCGTCGGAGCCAAGCGAGCCTAATCGCTCTAATTTTTTTATCAAGCAGCAGGCACTGGCGAAATCCGGGGCGTAAACCAGGTGATGCACCTTGTGAAGTCGGCCGTTTTTTTTGTAGACCGTGGATATCTCCACCTGGAGCATGAAACGGATAAGTGATGAATGATCAGTGATGAGTGATGAATGATCATTGGATCCGCTTGTGCTTTTACGCTTCCTGCTAACCGCCGTTTGCTTTTCACCGATTCCTGAACCCTGAACCCTGAACCCTGAACCCTTGCCATCACCGGTCTCAGGCCTCCGGCCTCCAGCCTCTTTGAGGCGAAACAATCCCGGCTCGGCGGGGGCGAGTTTTTTGTGAATTTCCGCGAACCATGCAGGATGGGTGAAATCGCCCGTGCCCACGACCGCGATGCCTTTGCGGCCGGCCCACAATGCCAGGCGCTCCAGGTCGCAATCGCGGCTGGTGGCCAGGGAGTATTTCGAATGCACGTGCAAGTCGGCGTAGAACATAGATTATATTATAGCGGGCAGCGCCGGTTTTTGAACCGGTGCGGCTTGCCGCAAGAGGTTATAGCGGCAAGTAGGCGGGGCCATAATAGCGGTTAGCGCCGGCGGTTCTTGAAGCGGCGCTACGCGCTAATCAATCATTGAACACGCGCGCGCTCGACGTGGGCGTAAGCCCAAGCAGTGCAGCAGATCCATTAGTAACTTTGCGTGCGCCCGCGCATCTGAATGCATTCGCGTCGACATCGTAAGAAACGCTGTGAACCGCGCCGTCGGCCGTGGCAAAATGGGCGCTCGTTGAATGGACGCTGCCAAACAGCAACGGCGCATTACCGTCAACATTGCCATTGGACGATAGGCAACGTCTTGGATTTTGAAATGCAGAGTTGTTAATGATGTTGCAGGTAGAGCGGATGACGTCGTTATCCTGCCCGACCCACATCGATTCGTTGTCAGTGGTGCCTGACCCCAAGTTTATCAGATCAATATAATAAAACCTCTCTCCAAGAATTATGGTATGCGCGGTGCCGCGCGAGATATCCTTAAGCGAGACCGTGGATCGCTGAAAAACAATTCCGTTCATATAATTAATGCTGGCCGTATTATTAACGGCGGGCCAAACGAAGTTTGGAGGCGGGGGATTTGTATCCGGGCCTCCGCCGCCGCCTATTTGTACACCATTTAGAGTTTCAGAGTGAGCTTCACTGTTCTGCCCTGATCCGCAGCAGGCGGCGTAAGAGCCGCGGGCAACCATTCTGTTGGGATCGCCGGGATCGGCAGCGTTTTTATATTCCCATTTGCTGCTTCCGGGCAACCCTTGAGGCAAAAGATGCGCCGTGTTTCCTGACGGACAAGTCATGACAGACAAAGTCGTTTGAACCAATTGTAAACCGATATTGCTCTTAATCGTGGGCGTCATACCTTTGCCCGCGTCATGCAGCCCCAATAGTTCCAGGCCGGGGAGAATATTGTATACCCAACCGCCGGGCTGGCGTGAATCGTAGCCGTAATCCGGATCGCCGGTCCAGCACCAACCCCACCCGCCCGACGGATAGCACCTCTCACGATCAAGATGCGTCATGCAAGCGCCTGCCAATTGCTTTAAATTGTTTTGGCATTGCATGCGGCGCGCGGCCTCGCGGGCGGACTGGATGGCGGGCAACAACAAGGCGATCAAAATGCCGATAATGGCGATGACCACCAGGAGTTCGACCAGGGTGAAACCGCGGAATGCCGGGACTTTAAAAGAGCGGGAAACTCGAAACGGCCCCCAAGAAACTTTTTGTTTGTCGGGATACATGACATTTACTCCTTTAGGGCATGGCATGGGCCAAAATCGCAAAGCATAAATAAATTATGGATGAAAAATCCGTTGTCAAAGACAAAAAAAATGGAAATACTTCAGCCGTGCGCAACGACCATCAAATTACCATGGTTCAACGCTTATAATACTCGATCAAGGTCTGCTTTATTATTGCAGGTTTTTGGTATTTTGGCAATCATACTTCGGAAAATTTAAAAAAATGAGATGTTTCCCGTCAACTGGGCGTCCTTTCATCGAGTCAAGTCAAATGCACTGGAAGGGGGGGCTGCCGATGTATTTTATGAGCATGTCCCATAACAGAATTTCAATCTAACGGATTGTCCGAGATGCTCCCAGTGGAGTGGGTAGACCGGGTTCTCGAACCTGGGCGGCTTTGACGCAAGAGGCTGAAAACGAACCGTAAAAACCTTGTCCAAATATTTTGGGACTTCGTCCCGCCGGTTAACCGGTGCTACACACTTGGGAGAAAAACGGGCGTTCGGCCCAAGATAGCTCAATATGCGTTGCCGTCGATTAGTTTGCCATCGGCGCGGCTGCCGAGGTGGCTGAATGTCGGGCCATCGATGTTAAATGAGATTGAATGCACGGAACCATCGCACATAGCGCAATTGATCGAATTCGGGTGGGCGCTGCCGAAAAAATGAAAGTCTGATGTTAAAGGTGATGCAGATGGAGTGTCGCGTAAGGGTATCATAGAACCGGGTCCTGCGGGGACTGGGGGGGGGACGTCAGTAGGCACCGTCCCTGTCCAGCGGGTGATATCCGTGTTGTCGCCGATATACATACACTCGTTGTCCCCGCTGTCCGCACCAGTTAAATAGTCTGCGCGGTTGATATATTTTTCGCCTACCATGAGCGTATGAGCAGTGCCGTCGCGAACATCAACCGGCCTGATCATGCTGCCGCAAAAAATTACGCCCGTGATGTTGTGATAATCAGCCGTCCATCCAAATGTGCCCAGTGCCATGACCTGTTGTGCAGTTCTTGCAGAACCCAAAATGTATGCCGTACCTCTATCATTACGAGATGAATCATTAGGATCCCAAGGATCGGTGCCGCCGTTGGCCGCATAGTCGCTTCTCGCACCTACATTTAGAGTTGGATTACCCGACAAATCCGGGGTATTGTCAGAATCAAGATCGTCTATTAAGAATTGCTTTAAAGAAGAATTTGGGTCCAATGGCAACAGTTGCGAGGCTCGGCGAGACGGACAGTTCAAATAGGCAACACAAGTTCGAATCATTGAAACTGCGGCATTTGTCCGAGCGGCGCCCGTCAGTCCCGATTGCATCATGTATGTTTGCTTCTGCTCTATGAAAGGCAATAGATTAAATATCCAACCGCCGCATTGATGACGGCCGGCACCCCAATCGGGATTGCCAATCCAACGACACGACCAACCGCCTGTGGGCAGGCGATTATTGATGGAGACGTGATTTTGGGCGGCCGCGCCGATTTGCTTGAGGTTGTTGGAGCACTGGGAGCGCCGCGCCGCTTCGCGGGCGGACTGAATGGCAGGCAGCAACAAAGCGATCAAAATGCCGATAATGGCGATCACCACCAGGAGTTCGACCAGGGTAAACCCGCGAAATTGCCGCCGCGCAATATTTTTTTTATACAAATACATGGCGATCACTTTTAATAAAGAATATCTGCTATTATTTGGCGGATTGCAGTGAATCAAGGAAAAAGTCAAAAAACAACCAATTTTCACCGCGAAAGGGCGAAATAAAGAAAACACGAAATCTAGATCTTCAATTCTTTTTCGTGTTTTCGATCCTTCGTATTTTCGCGTTAAATAATACTGGTCCCGAGTAGTTCACTGCAAACAGCTAAAAAGAAACGAAAATCTTTTTTTAATCATCACTCCGCTGAGTGACACTCATAGTTGAACAATATTCAAACACGAACATCAAAAATGCGCAAGTCAAAAAAGGGTATTTCCAGGCTAGAGCCGCTATTTTGCAAAATACTGCCGACCCATCTATTATAAATAAATTCGGCCTTAAAATAGTCACTAATTTGATTATAATTCTTGACTGTCGGTTGACTTGGGCCGAATTTGTCCTGAAAAAGAGGAAAATTGACGAATTTCGCCAATAGTTCCCACCTATCAGTATTTGTTGGTAATTATAATAGACGTTAGGACGAGTGTCAACGGCGCAGACCAATGCCGACGCCATTCTAAATTCGCTTAGGCAACTAAATATCCGCGGATATCAAGCCATGACCGAAGACCGGCATCATGTTGTACAAAAATTGATGGATTAGGTCGGAAAAAGGCATGCCCGGCGAGAAGATGCTAATGTTCATAAGGAATACATCGTGAAAATTCAATTTTTAGGGGCCGCCCGACAAGTAACCGGATCGCAATATTATCTTGAGGCGGACGGGGTGCGGCTGTTGGTGGATTGCGGGATGTTTCAGGAGCGGGATTATTTGAGCCGGAATTGGGACGCCAGAGGGATCCGCCCCAGGAATCTCGACGCCATCCTTCTGACCCATGCCCACGTGGACCATTGCGGCATGGCGCCGGTACTGGTGCGGGAGGGATTCCGCGGTCCGCTTATTACCACGTCGGCCTCGGCCGACCTGGTGGAATTGGTGCTTCGGGACGCGGCCGAGATACAAGCCGAAGACGCGGCATTCAAGCAAAAGCGGCACCGCAAGGAAGGCCGGCAGGGGAAATACCCGATAAAGCCGCTGTTTACCTTCAAGGACGTGGACCGCACGCTGCCCCTTTTGCACACGGCCCAGTACGGCCAAGAGTACAAGATCAACGACCAGGTGTCGGCCGTGTTCCACGACGCCGGCCACATCCTGGGTTCGGCGATGATCGAACTTTTGGTTCGCGACAACGGCCAAGGGCGGCGATTGATATTCACCGGCGATTTGGGGCAAATGAACAAGCCCATAGTCCGCGATCCGGAAACCTTCAGCCAGGCGGATTACATAGTCATGGAATCGACTTATGGAAACCGCGATCATGAGAACGGCGTGAGCGTCGAGTCGCAGTTGGAGAGCGTGGTTTGCGAGACGGTCGCGGCCGGGGGTTGCATCGTCATTCCCATCTTCGCCATCGAACGGGCCCAGGAACTGATTTATTATCTGAACCGGCTGCTCAGGGACGGGCGGATCCCGCAGATGCCGGTGTTTTTGGACAGCCCCATGGCCGCCGACGTGAACGAGGTGTTTCGCGATCATCGCGACTGTTTCGACGCGGAAGCCCTCGAAATGCTGGCGTCCGGCCAATCGATATTGAAATTTCCCGCGCTAAGGATAGTCCGCACGCAAGAGGAATCGATGGACATTAACGACGTGAAGGGGCCGTTTATAGTTATGTCTACCTCGGGCATGTGCACAGCCGGGCGCATCAAGCACCATCTTACGCACCACATCGAGCAGCCGAAGTGCACGATTCTGTTCGTCGGATACCAGGCGCGTGGCACTTTGGGGCGCCAGATCCTGGACGGCAATAAGGAAGTCCGCATACACGGGCGCTCGCGCCTGGTTCGGGCGCGAGTGGCGCAAATTCAGGGCATTTCCGGACACGCCGACCGCTCGGGATTGATGAAATGGCTGAGCTATTTTCAGGCTCCGCCGCGGCAATTGTTCGTTACCCACGGCGAAGAAGACGTATCGCTGTCGTTCGCCAAACTGGTCCGCGAAACCAAGGGCTGGAATGTAACCATCAAGGAAAAGTGGGCGGTGGACAGTGGGCAGTGGGCAATTTCGTAGGGTGCATGAAATGTACCGTGATCTTGTCTGTAAGAATTCATTGGTGCGTTTCACGCACCCTACACACAGTATTAACCCGCTATTGAGCATGCGTAGGCTCAGCGTTAATCTTGATGCCTAGAGCCTGGACCACCTTCAGAACCGTTGCGAACTCTGGATTCCCGTCCGGAGAAAGCGCTTTGTAAAGACTTTCGCGACCGAGTCCTGACTGGCGAGCGATTTCAGACATGCCCCGGGCACGAGCAATATTTCCGAGGGCGTGGATTACAAGCGCGGGATCGCCTTCCTCAAAAGCAGCCTGTAGATAGGCCGCCATATCTTCTTCGCTTTCCAAAAACTCCGCGACATCGTACCGTTTGGTTTTGCTTTTTGCCATTTTTATCTCCTACAAATCTTGCGCTAATTGAATTGCTTTCTTGATATCCCGATCCTGAGTCCGCTTGTCTCCACCAGCGATAAGTATGATCAATTCCCGACCACGTCGCATGAAATATACTCGATAACCGGGACCATAATCGATACGCAATTCCGAAACGCCTCCGCCAACCGATTTTACGTCTCCCGGCAAGCCGAGTTGCATGCGGTCGATTCGTACCTGGATGCGAGCCCTGGCTTGACGATCCCGTAGTGCGCGAAACCAGTTGGCAAACACTTCCGTTTGGCGAATTTCGATCATTATTTAAGTGTATCCCATAGGATACAATAAGGCAATAGATTTTATAGGCAAATTAAAGAATTTTTGGTCTGAATTGATCGCAAAACATCCTATAACATTTGTAGATCAGAAGGGAATTGAATGGCATGCAAAATTTTGCTAGATTATCATTAGTGCCAGATTATTGTTTTGCCTGTGCAACCGCCCAAAGCACTGGCATAGCCAGTGGCACGCTCGCGTCTTCGATACCTAATGATCTAGTTTTTTATAGGTAGAACTACTCATGACACTCGACGAAATCGACAGCGGCCTGCCCAAGGGCTTTCACGACGCCGAGGTAAGTCAGTTGGCCGTTGACTTTTTGCAAAAGACAATGACGCTCGATTTAGACCTTTGGATTGGCCGTATGAGTATGCCATTAGTCGCTGATCGGGAGACTTATGGAGTTGCAAAATTGGAACTTCGCGGCTTGGCGTACTTCGCGGTCGAACCGCCGGACCCTAAATACCCCTACGCTAAGCCAGGAGCTATCACAGTTGACCTGTGCGACGTGGAGGATGGGAGTAGTCTGCCACCAATCCAATCAGGCATGTTTGCTTCTCGGTTCTTTGTGAGCGAATGGAACGCATTCATCATTGTGTCTGCTTCAGAAGCGTTACTGACATGGACCGGTGAGCCGCATAATCATTTTTGACATTCGAAGCCATGCGATTATGGAATCAAATTAAATTTCCTACCATATTTCTGGTTCCTTTGGAATTGATATGGAGCTATAATTGATTAATACGATTGTTGCGGGGTTGTTTTGGATGATGGGAGATTGCAATGAAATTCACTCGGATAACTCATAACCCGGCGGTCATGGGCGGCAAGCCGTGTATTCGGGGCTTGCGCGTCACCGTCGGGACCGTGGTGGGGCTGTTGGCCTCAGGCGAATCGCGCGAGCGAATCCTAGCGGCCTATCCATATCTAGAAGCGGCCGATCTTGACGAGGCACTGGCCTATGCGGCATGGCGGCTTGAAGAACGCGAGGAGGATTTGGTGGCCCAATGAGCCTTCGCATCGTCATCGATATGAACCTATCCGTAGAATGGTTACTCTTGCTGGAACAGGCAGGTTGGACGGCGGTCCATTGGTCCATGATCGGAGATCCCCGGTCGGACGATACGACTATAATGACCTGGGCGTCAGCAAACAAACATGTCGTCTTCACGCACGACTTGGACTTCGGCACAGCCTTGGCGCTGACGCATGCGGGAGAGCCGAGCGTGATTCAAGTCCGTGAACAGCGCGTGTTGCCCGAGCACATTGGCCCGGTGGTTCTGGCCGCGTTGAAACAGTACGAACGGGAATTGTCAGCCGGAGCATTGGTCGTCGTGGAAACGGCAAAAAGCCGTGTGAGGATTTTGCCGCTATAGGATTCAATCTGCCGCGGGCGGCTTACTCTTTCGGGCTGGTGAGGGGGCGGAATTGGGGGTCGGCGTGGGCGGCTTCGCGAACGGCGGCTAGGGCTTCCTGGTAGAATTTTTGCTGGGCGCGGATTTTGGGGCCCTTTCGAGCGATTGGTTCATAGGAGCCGTCGGGCAAGAGGCGGCGGGCTTTTACGTTGTCGGCGAAACAGGTCTCCAGAATTTTTATCAAGCGGCGGCGGTGGTTGGGATCAATCACCGGAAAAAGGATTTCCAGGCGGCGGCTTAGATTGCGCTGCATCAAATCGGCGCTGCTTAGATACACTTCTTCGTGGCCGCCGTTGAAAAAATAGAAGATCCGCGAATGTTCCAGGAACCGATCGACGATGGAGCGGACCTCGATATTTTCGGAAACGCCGGGAATGCCCGGGCGCAGGCAGCAGATTCCCCGGATATTGAGCATGATTTTTACGCCGGCCTTGCTGGCGCGGAACAAGGCCCGGCAAATTTCCGGGTCCTGAAGGGAATTGGTCTTGGACATGATAAGTCCGGGTCTGTCGGGCGTGGAGACTTGGATCTCGCGGTCGATCAGATCGAGGAACCGCTGTTTCAGCCCGGTGGGGGCGATGGCCAGCTTGGACCAACCCACGCTTTCCGAATAGGCCGTGAGCAAATTGAAGAAGGCCGCCACGTCGGAGGCGATGTCGCGGTCGCAGGTCATCAGCCCGATGTCGGAATACAATCGCGCGGTGCGGTCGTTGTAATTGCCGGTTGCCAGGTGGACGTAACGATGAATATGCTGCTCCTGGCGGCGGACGATCAAGAGGGCCTTGGCATGGGTTTTATAACCGGCGATGCCGTAGATCACGTGCACGCCGGCGTCTTCCAGTCGGCGGGCCCAGTTGATGTTGCGGGCCTCGTCGAAGCGGGCCTTTAGTTCCACCAGCGCGGTGACTTCCTTGCCGTTTTGGGCAGCCCGGCCCAAGGCCCTTACGATGGGCGAATCGCCGCTGGTGCGATAGAGCGTTTGCTTGATGGCCAAGACCTGGGGATCTTCGGCCGCCTGCTCCAGGAGGCGCACGACCGGATCAAAGCTCTCGTAAGGGTGGAAGAGCAATACATCGTGATCCTGGACGGCCTGCCAAAGGTCATCGGCGCCGATTAGATCGCGCGGCTGCTGGGGCGGCCAGTCCTCGAGTTTGAGATCGTCGAACCCGGCGCGGTTGACCAACTCCATTAGCGCGGCCGCATTGAGGGTGTCCATCTCATACACGCTCTCTTCGCCGAGATTGAGCCACTGCATAAGCCATGTTTTCAGGCGCGGATCGGGCTGGGATGTAATCGACAAGCGCACGGCCGCGCGGCGTCGCCGGGCGAACACCGCGTTTTCCATCTCGCTGAGGAGATTCTCGACTTCGTCGTCGTGCAATTCCACGTCGGCGTCGCGGGCAATTCGAAACACCGCGCTTGCCAGCACTTCGCAGCCTGGAAAAAGCGCGGAAAGATTGGCCGCGATAACCTCTTCCAACCAGGCCAGGTGCAGATCCTTCTCGGAAGGCAGGGCGATAAAACGCGATAGTTGCGTGGGGATGGGCACGACCACGATCTTTTCGGCCGATTCGCTCCGCGGCCCTTCAGCATCCGGCGGCGCGCCGGGGGCGATCACCGCGGCCACGTACATCTGCAAGCCGGGCAAAAGTGGGCGCGGATCCAACTCATCCATGGCCAGAGGAGTGAGTATGGGCATGATTTCACGTGAAAAATAGAACTTAAGAAACTGCCGATGCTCCTCGGTCCAGTCTTTTCGCGACCAGACTACCAGGCCGTGTCGGGCGAGTTTTTCCAAGACTTCGCGGATGCCGTCGGCCAGTTGAGCGTACATTTTGTGGACGCGCAGGCTGATGGCCTCGATTTGTTCGGCGGGAGTCATGCCCGAGACATCGCGGCGGCGAACCTTGGCCGCCCGACGGCGCATCAAGCCGGCCACGCGGACCAGAAAAAATTCGTCCAGGTTCGAGCTGACGATGGCCAAAAACTTCAGTCGCTCCAGAAGCGGCAGTTCATCGGACAGGCCATCGTCGAGGACCCGCTGGTTGAACTCCAACCAACTCAGTTCGCGGTTAATGTACAGTTGCGGCGATTTGAGGGGATCTTTGGGCATTACAATTCACGGTTTACAGTAAACAGTTTTCAGTTATCAGTTTTCGGTCAACTGGTGGTCAATAAATTGACCACCCCACGCTATATTATCACGCCTCTTCGAGGCGGATTTTCATGCCGTAGACTTCCTCGAACAAACCGCCCTTGGCGGCGATGGCCCGCTGTTCCAAGAGGATATCGCCGACGCCGGGCAGGCCGACGATTATTTCGTCGCCTTGGCGGAGGAAACGAATATCTTGAGCCCGGCGGTAGTTGCCGCGAACGAGTGCGTCGGCCACGCGTAAAATGGCCGCCAATTTGTTTACTATCACCCGCGTTTCCCTGGGCTGCGACATGTACAAGGGGTGAGTATCCTGCGGGGCGGCGCGGCGATGGTAGCGGGCTATTTGGGCCACAAGATTGATCTCGCCGCGGTTGAGCCCGAAGATTTCCGAGTTGGAAATCAGATACTCGCTGTGTTTGTGATGCGCGCGGCTGCTGACAAATTGGCCGACCTCGTGCAGCAGTCCGGCCACGCGCAACAGCAAGCGATAGCGGGCGCCCAATCCGTGATCGGCCTGGAGGAAATCGAACAGTCGCGCGGCCGTCTCGGCCACGCTTCGGGCATGGTTCAGATCGACGTGGTATTTTTCGGCAATGGCGGTGGCGGAATGGATCACGCCTGCCAGCAAGGCCTCGTCCTCCTGGCCGGTAACTTCCCGGGCCAGTTCCAAGAGCAGGCCGTCGCGCATGGACACGTGCGAGACAATCATCCGACTTGCACCGGTCTTGTGCAGGAGGGTTTGATAAACCAAGAGCGCCGGATTGAGGGTTTCGGCCTCGGCAAAGGGGATGCCGTGCCGTTTGGACAGCCCATCGGGCGTGTAACGTTCGCACTGCCCGACGAATTCGTCGAAATCGGCCCGTTCCACAATCACCAGGTCGGCCGATTCGGTAGGTTTGCCGATTTCACGGGCCGCGAAACGGACGTCTCCACCCACGGCCACAAAGGACTTGATGTCGTTTAAGGGCAGCGAGTTTTGCAGCGTTATCAGGGCGTTGGAGATGTGCTGCCGCAGCAGGTCGGCCGAGCGATGCGGCGATTCCTCGCTGGTGGAAAACATCTCTTGCAGGCGGATGGAGCCCAATCGCAGGCTTTGCGATGATACAATCTCGCCGCCCTGGAGTATCGACAAGAGCGTGCTGCCCCCGCCCACGTCGACGATCAAGGTTTGATCTTGATCCACGCCCAGGGCGTGTTCGACGGCCATGCGAACGGCGGAGACCGTCAATCGGCTTTCCTCGGATGTATCGATGACTTCCATTTGCAATCGGGTAGCCATGAAGATGCGGTCTAAAAACGTGTCGCTATTGCTTGCCTCGCGCACCGCGCTAGTGGCCACGGCGCGAATCTTCTCGATTTTATAAAGGTCCAGCAATTTTCGATAATCGCGCAATATGAGCAGGGCCGAGCGCATGCTTTCGCCGCCGAGCCGGCCGCGGCGGAAGGTGTCTTGCCCCAAGCGGACCGCCCTTTGCAGGCGTTCCAAGACCTCGATCCGCCCGTCGCCGGCGACTTCGGCGATGACCATACGCAGGGAATTGGCGCCCACGTCGATGGCGGCCACTGTTTTGGCCGTCTTGGGATTCGGCTTTTGCTCGTTGGACTGCATAAAAACTCGTATTATATGAAGGTGTCCTGAAATCAATATTTAGCCCGCCGTGAATACACGGCGGGTTAGAATGAGGAAGATAATCCACACAACCCCCGGTGCATTCACCGGGGGCTAAATATACCTGTTGCCAATTCTTAATTCCGGAACTTCCCCAGTTATATTAATTTCCAATCCATTAAATAAATATAGCATTTTGATAGTGCATAGGTTGCAAACAAAGGGTTCAGAATTCAGAAAGCAAGTGGATCCACAAATTCCTAATCCTGAATCCTTTCCTAGGGAATAACATGTGCCCTGAGCGGCAACCCATGCCGATGCTCGGCGGACTCGCCGGGTTGAGGAACATAGGACGATGAAAGGGCAGGGGGGTATTCCGGAGTGTTGTCGCCGCTTGACTGATTTGCCGCTTCCGCCTGATCCGCAGCGACCTGGTTCGCCGCCTCGGAGGATTTCGCGGGATTATCCTGCTGCCCCGTTGTTTCCAAGGATTCGAGCAGCCCTGTTGTTTTCGAGGTTTCGGGTTGTTGGACATCCGATCGGAAAACGCCGACCAGGTTTTTCCAAAACTCCTGGACGTCTAATTCACCCCACAACCGCACCAGATCCTGGAAGCATTCTCCGCGGCGGCGGAGCCGATCTTGCCGCAAATACTCGATGCCCGCGTTCAATCGGGCAAATGTCGCCGCATGCCCATGGAATGATTCGATACGATCGCGCTGTTGCTTGCCGAACAGGTTGAGTTCTTGTTGCCAGACGTCGCAATCGTGAACCTCGCCCAATAGGGTCTGCACTTGTTTGATAACTTCCAAGGTAGTGTCCAAAGTGCCGCTATAGATAGGTCGAATTATCTCCAAGGTATATCGCAGACGCTTGGCGGCGATCCGCATGGCATGATGGCTCTGCTGATCATCCATCCGGCTAAGACAATCCTGCAAAGCCAGCAACCGGTTCATCAGGCCGAGTATCTCTTGCCGGGCCTGGGCGAAGCTTTCGGGGCTTTGCGCCTGGATTTCGCGCTCCTCGGCTTTTAAAAGCAGGCGTTTTGCCGCGTCTTCCAGATCCTTCAAAGCACCGTTGCGCTCAAGGCGCTTGACCGCACTGACAACATTGCTTTGCAGGCGTTCGCGCTCGTATTCCCACTGGACTAAGAGCCGTGAAATGCCGGCGAAACACTTTTTATCGGTAAGCGAATCCAGGATTCCGCGGAGCAATTCTATCTGCACGTCTTTATCTCGCGCTTCACCCAACTCGGAGCGAATACGGAGGATGGCTTTTTTCCAGCGCTTGACCTGCTTGCGTTTGAAAGGCTTGCCGAAGATCCGCAACGCCGCCCTCAGACGCCGCGACGCCACCCGCGCGCGGTGAACGAATTCAATATCCTCAGCCGCGCGAATGCCGGCGAACTGGGCGCGGAGCTGCTTGGCCTGTTTGCGAACATACTTGGCCGCCAAAAGTCGATAACCATCGTACACAGGCAAATCCCCAAACTTCGATGCTTAGTTTCAATGGAAAAGGGCTGAAAACTCATCTCGATCCCGCGAACATCGAGCACCATTATATTATTGTAACATTCAATACGCTATAGTACTGATATATACGACACTTTAGTGGGGATTAGCGACACAACAGCACTAGACTAATAAATAATTAAAGTGGTCTAAAAGAAAAAAACCGCATAAACCAATTCCTTGGTCTATTCGGCGGATGTTTTTGTCCATAATGCCCAATGGAAACCACCCACAGGATAAAAGAAGCACTTTTTCAGAATTTGTTAACCGGCAATTAGAGAGATAGGCATGTGCGTGCCAACAATCACAACTTATGCGCCCTTACCCTAGCTCCTAGATATTTGCCAGGGTTATTGTTTCCCTTCCAGCGACAGTTCGCCGGGTGTGACAAACAGACCGTCTTGCTGGGTTTGCGAAAGACGGATGACAAGAAGTTTTTGTTCCAGCCGGCCCTCGTTTTCGGTAAAGAAATGATGGCCCAGGCTGCCCGATCGGTCGGGTAAACTGGTCATGACCAACATGCCACCCGGCGAAAGCGTGGTGGAAAGGGCCATATCTTCAAAGACACGTTTCGGCCGGCTGAAATCGAATCGCAGTACGCCCTGATCCTCGATTCGGCGTTGGCGGGGCTGATCGTGATGCACCTCGGGCACCACGTCGATGCGCACCCGGCCGTCGGGCAGGGGTAAAGTCTTTAAATTGAAGATCCCCTGGGCCTGATTATAAGTTTCTCCGCTGAGACCGTCCTGCTCGCACAATAAAACCGGCAACTGCTCGTACGTGTCGGAGGCCACGATCTCGCTGGGATGGCCGGCCTTCAGTTGCATGTGCTGCCGCATTACCCGCGGTTTCGTGCTAAGGTCGG
>JBEKSO010000174.1:0-8329 GCA_049516935.1 Thermoguttaceae bacterium | reverse complement strand
AAAAAGACTGTTATCTCATAGACAAACCAGGGACGACAAATGGTTTATTAAGCCCACGGGTTGCAACCCGTGGGCTTGGTTTGATTTGTCTTCAATCTGAGGTGCATAAGTAATTTATTATGCCATGATCGGCTGAGAATCGCAACTGCATGTAAACAACAAAACCCCCGCGATGGCGGAGCCCGTCGCGGGGGTTGGTCTTGATAATCTTTAGCTCTCGTGCCATCGGCCCAGACCGTGGCAGGCAAATTCGTTCTAATTGGCTGAAGCCACGGCAGCGGCCGGGTTTCCTCCAATGACGCCGAACGCTACGGAGACAGTTTCACCGGCCGTCAGAGTTACCGTGCGGTTGTCTTCCACCAGTTTCCCGTTGCTGACTGCTTCAGCATGAATTTCATATTTGTAGCTGAAGCCGGGTTTCAGGCCGTAGGAGACGAACTGGCGACGGCTGCCGACGCTGCGGGTAGCCAGGCCGTTGATCGTAACCTTGGCATCGTAGGGTACCCAAACCGTAACCACGCCGCTTGTCTCCGGAGTTGGAGATGACATGGTGGCCGGTTCGGTGGCTGGCGCCGGATTAGTGCCGGGCATAGGAGGCGCCGGCTCAGTCGTAGTAGGTTGAGCACCGGGCTCGGGCGGCATGGACGGAGCGGCGGGTGTGGGGCCCTCCATCAACGGCTTTTTGGCCGGCGTGGGCATAGCAGGCGCTGCAGTAGTGATTGTCGAGCCGCAACAAGTCGCCGCTACTCCACCGCAGCAACCATAAGTTCCATAACAGCCCGAATAGCAGCCTGAATAGCAGCTAGAATAGCAACCTCCATAACAGCCGTAGCCGCAGCCGTAGCCACAGCCCCAGCGGCCGCATCCACCGTACCAACCGCAACCGCCGCAGCCGCCGTAGCATGATCCACAGCCCCAACAGCCTCCTCGGCCGCAGCCCCACCACCAGGCGTTAGCACTCTCGACAGCGGTCAGCAGCATCATAGCCACCACTGTCCCGAACAATACTTTTTTCCAACTTTGTCGAATCATGTTTTTCTAGCTCCCTTTAAAAAGAGGACAAAACAAAGTTTTCAATGCTACAAACCATGTAGCTTACCAATAATAGCATGGAAATCAAGTAGATTGGGCAAACTTATCCGATTTGGTAAGCTCTTGTAATCAGAGAACTTAGGATACCAACTCTAAAAGGTTATAAGAATTATAACAATCTGTAAAGGAAGAAAACCACCAGAATTAGTGGTATATTGACAGATTTGTTTACCTCTTAGCTACGGAAGGTATCGTCTTTCCTTTGAGTTGGTAGACGTAAGCAAGCACCTCGGCCACGGCCGCGTATTTATCTTGCGGGATGGGATGGTTAATATCCACTTCGCGGTACAGGGCTTGGGCCAGAGGTTTCTTTTCCACAACAGGAATACCGTGCTCCAAGGCCAGGGTGCGTATGCGCAGGGCCACTACGCCCGCCCCTTTAGCCACCACGATGGGCGCAGCCATGGTTTCGGCTTCGTATTGAACGGCCACGGCCAACTCGGTCGGGTTAGTGATAACCACGTCGGCTTTTGGGACGGCCGCGGAAATGCGATTCAGGGCCAACTGGCGTTGCACCTGCCTGCGGCGTGCGACGACCTGGGGATTGCCCTCCAGATTTTTCAATTCCTCGCGGATCTCTTGGGGCGTCATCTTCAGGTCCTGCTCGTGTTTCCACCATTGGAAGCCATAATCGAGCAAGGCCAACAGCACCAGCGCCCCGGCGATTTTCAGCGCGGTCCAAAGCAGAATCTGGAACATCAGCAAGGCGATTTCCGCGGCGCCGACCCGGGACAATCCCAGAATCTTTTCGCGCTGACTCCATATGCTCATATATGCCACGCCGGCAATGACGGCGATCTTGAAAATCCCAAAAAGCAAATGCACGCCATTGGAAAGGGAGAAAATTCGGCCCAGTCCCTTGAGCGGATCGATGCGGGTCAAATCGAAGGCTACTTTATCGGGCAGGAAAAGAAAACCCACTTGCATCAGGTTCGAGGCTATCCCGGCCAACATCACCAATCCCAAAATGGGCAACAGGTATTTGGCCAGCATGGAAACGGTCGAGGTCCACTGGCTTAGGGCGAAGTTCACGTCGGCCGAAAGCCAAGCATCGCCGCCCAATTGCTTTGTGGCATATCCGCCGAAGAATTCCAGCAACTGCGGCCCCATCATCAGCAATATCAGCAGGCCGGCCAACAACAAAAGGGCCGATCCCAAGTCCTGACTTCTGGCGACCTGGCCTTGTTCGCGGGCCTGTTGCCGGCGATGTGGCGTCGGTTCTTGCGATTTATCGCCGCTTTGTTCGGGCATTTTACCAGCGCCTCATCCGGCAAATTATTGACAGCGGAGCAAGCTCCGGGGCTATTGAGTCTCAGGAATAGAATGACGTGGAAAAAAGTCAGAGCCGGGGCGTGTCGCCCCGGTTCTTCCGGACCGACACGGTCCGGCTCCGATTAGATATAACGGCATTACTTTCCTGATTCTCGATAAACTATAAACTGTGAACTGTGAACTGAAAACTATTTCACGGCAACCAGCCCGCGCGCAGCGGGGTGTGCAGGGCATCGAGCATAAGTTCCATCGCGGGCTGGATTTGCTCCTGGAAAGTCCATACGACGCCGCCTAAAGTCAAGGCCAAGGCCCCGAAAATCAAAAGCGAATTCATGCCGAATCCCAAGATCAATATATTCAGTTGCGGTACGGTGCGGCTGATCAATCCCAGAACAAGCGTCGCCAAGAGCAAAGCGATAGTGGCCGGGGCGGCGGCGCGGATGCCCAGCGAAAAACTCTGGGCCATAAGCGTGACGAAAGCGTCGGCGATTGATCGGGAAAATACGCCGCTGCCGGGCGGAATGGTTTGGAAGGTATCGAGCAATCCGGCCATGACCAGCCTGTGCCCGCCGATGCACACGAAAATGCTCAAACTCACCAGTACAAACAGCCTGGAAAGGATGGGCGTGTTCATGTCCGAAGTCGGATCGTAGGCCTCGGCAATCATCAATCCGCCCACGTAGCCGATGATTTCGCCCGCCAGTTCCATGCCGTGCACGAGGATCATGATTCCCAATCCCAAACACGTTCCCACTATCAGTTCGCCGCCGATGAAAACCAGGTAATTCAAGAGGTTGCCGGGCTGAGGCACAGAGACATTCCATTGCGAGGGCATAACGAGAACGGCCAGGGCTAAGGCCAAGAGCGCGCGGACGCGCATGGGCGCGTCGGTGGAGCCGTAAATCGGCGCGGTCATCGTCAACCCGCTCACCCTGGTCAACACCAGGGTAAACACGATGAACTTTTGGAAGTCGAGCTGGTTCAGCCAATCCATAAAGTAAATGATGAATTATGAATGGTGAATGATGAATTTATTTTTTCTTTTTGGCTGTGCGGGCAGAGGCGGTGAAAATAGCTATGAGTTCGTCAGTTTCATGACATAGATCGCTTAATCGCTTCGCAGGTAAAATATTGCTTTCGATCAATAATTCAAGCCAATAATCAGTTTCATCTAGTTCCTGCAAGGCACCTTCCATCTTGCTTATAAATTCCGCGGCCGAGCGTGATCGACATGCTTCGCGATAATGAGCGCCCACAGAAGTTCCGCTTTTGAGAACCTGTTTACCTATTACTTGGGCTACCACTGTCTTTGGCAATGCTGAATACATTCGAATAATTCGCAAAGCATATAGTTTTGTTCGCTCTCGTAAAGCGGCGCTTTTGTTGTTACTCATAACATTTATCCTTATTTATGGAGTAATAAAAAAATGAATGCCGTATGGTTGAACATTCATCATTCATCATTTAGCAATCAGTATTATTTAAAATCTCCCGGGTATTCCGGCGATCAGATCGGTGGAATACTGCACCATGCGGGCGATAAGCCAGGGGAGCGCGAGGCTTAAGACCAATACCATCGCAATCAGTTTGGGCACAAAGGCCACGGTCTGCTCCTGGATTTGCGTCAGGGCTTGCAGCAACCCGATCAGCAAACCCACGGCCATTCCAGCCAGCAGGACCGGCGCGCCGATCAAGAGCATGTTCCAAATGGCTTCACGGCCGATATCGATGACTGTTTGAGAATCCATAAATAAATGATGAGGGATGAAGGATGAAGGATGAATTAATCCATAAACCGCTTGCGGTTTCGCGCCGGAAATCTCCGGGCACAAGTGCCCGGGTTAAACCATGCTGTTGCATTGTTTACAGGAGTGCCAATAAATAATCTATGTAAACGGCTGGAAACTTTCCATCAACATTCCCACGACCAGGTGCCAACCGTTGACCAGGACGAATAAGAGCAGTTTGAAGGGCAAGGAGATCAAAACCGGCGGGAGCATGAGCATGCCCATTGAAACCAGCACGCTGGACACCACCATGTCAAGTATCAAAAACGGCAAATAGATTTGGAATCCGATCAGAAACGCGGTCTTCAGCTCGCTGAGCATGAAGGCCGGCAAAAGCACTACAAGCGGGACGTCGTCGTAACTTTTCGGCGCGGGCTGGCTGGGCGCGTAATTCATGAAAAGATATATGTCTTCGGAATTTTTCGTGCGCTCGATCTGCTGGCTCATGAACCGGCGGACCGGGGCAACGCCCGACTTCCACGCTTCATCCAGCGAAATGCGGTGGTCGGTATAAGGCACGATGGACTCGTTGTAAACCTGCTTCCACACCGGGGCCATGATTAAAAACGTGAGAAACAGCGCCAGGGTCGTGATCACCTGGCTGGGCGGGAGCTGCTGCGTGCCGATCGCCTGCCGCAGCAAACTCAGCACCACCACGATCCGCACAAAACAGGTGGTCATCAACAATATAGCCGGCGCCAGGCTGAGCACGGTCAAAAGCAGCATGACTTGGATTGTGGAACTGAGCCCTTCGGGACTGGCCCACTGCTTGGGTCCGCCGGAAAGGGCATCCGGCAACTTCATCGTCAGCGGCTGATTGCTCGGCTCTTGAGCGCCCGCCGAGGCGAGGAAACAGAAACAGACCATGACAAGGGCCAAATAAGCCAATGGTTTCCCCGAGGCCCAGGCCGATTTCGAATTTTTGCTTCTTTTGATCGGTGCGGCGGTTCGTTCAGATTCGGCGGATGATCGCCCCTTGATCAGCGGTATTCGCAATTTGCAATTTGCAATCTTTCTCCAAAACCAAGCATGACCGCGACTTTTTTTTTCAGACATTGCGATGCTCCCACTCGATGGCCTCTTGCGCTTCGATTCCCGAAAGATCGTAATCCGCAAATTCGCTTTGCGAAAAAGCTCCCCGGGAAGGGCGCTTTGGCGCGAGTTGTTCAAAAATTCGCCGGAACGCCGCGGTGGAACTGTGCGGGCCGGCCTGGCGGCATAATCCGGCCAAGCGGTCGGCCTCTTGGGGATCGGCAATCTCCGTGAGCGTTTCCGTCCCGGCCGGGGTTATCGAGACCAAGAGGAGCTTGTTGCCGCAGCGCAGCAGATGCACGTTCTGCCGGCCGGCCAGCGGAGCGCGTCCGAGCACTTCGAAGGCCTCGTTTGGCAAGCGGGTAAGCCCTTGCGGCGCGGCCCGGCGTATTATCCAGGCGATGAGCAAGAAGATTCCCAATACCACGCCGAGAGAGCCGAATACGGCGGCCATCGAGGGCAGCCCGCTGGGCTTTTTGCTCGAATCCTGGGAATCGGTCTTGTTCGAGGGCGTAAGCGGAATGTGCGATTCCCCTTTCAGCGGCAATGAAGACGCGGCCGGCTTATTGCCGTTGGCCGAAGCGTCGGCGGAGTGATCGGCCGCCGCCAGGGGCGGAGCTATCCGCACGGGCCCGGCCGCAGGCTCCAACAACGGCGGCCGCGAATCGAATTCGTCGGCGGTCGATTGGATCGTGGGCGGATTGGATGTCTGGGCAGGGAGATTTCCCGGCAGAAGCAATAAAAAGATCATACCAATGATTCGAGCAGTCGAAGGCATCCGTGCGCGTCCTTGCTGTTTTTTTATTGAAGTTGGCTGATGGAGCAAACCGATAACGATGCGGGCGATTCTTTGTGCCGGTTTTTTCTTCAATGCTTTTCCTTGCCGATCGGGCATCCTGCCGCGGATCAGGCGAAATTTCCCCCCACAATCGCCGGGGCTGTTAAGAACCGGCTTTCTTAGCGCTTCTAACAAAATGAAGTTAAAGGACAATATGCGTACCACTGCTTACAAGCAAGCAGTGGCACACGCAAGCAATTATTTTCGGCAACTCCAACAGCACTGCGTGCAAGCAGGGCACCGACCGAAGGTTGGTCGTGGCACACGTCATTTTGTTAGATGCACTTATGTCATATACTCATTAATTAAACACGTTCGCGCCGGTTATCAACTCGGCCACGCGAACGCAAAAATTGTCGTTTAGCACGAGCACTTCGCCGCGGGCGATCAGGCGGCCGTTGACGTAAACGTCAACCGGGTCTCCGGCCAGTTTGTCCAGGGGAACGACCGATCCTTTGCGGAGCTTCAGCACGTCTTCGAGATACATGTGCGTGCGCCCCAATTCGATTTTCAGGTTCAGTTCCACGTCGCGGACCAAATCCAGCGTGGCTGTTTCGGTGGAGGCGGGAGCACCGCCGAATTCCTGCAAGCGGAAGGACGAGACCCCCTGCGGCAAGGCGTTTCCGGCCGAGGAATTGATCGATTCCAGGGCTTTTTCGGCCTGGTTTAGGAGGAATTCGATGTCTTTTTCGGCCATGTTTCCATCACCGGCCGGCGGATCGGGAAGCGAAGCGTTGCTAGTTTCCCCGCCCTGCTTGGATATGGGCTCCTCGACGGCGCGAGCCTCTGGGGGGCTTGCCGGAGGGGCGCCGGGCGGCGCGGCCGATCTGGCTGCCGGCGCTGCCGAGCCCGCCGGTTGGCTTAAAAGCTTTTCAATATCATCCTGACTTATGACTTTTTCGTCAGCCATGGGAATCCATTCCTGATTTGATTTTTTTATTGTTCGATAAAGGAGAAGTCGCTGAAAATGATGGTTTGCAGGAGTTGTTTGCCCAGCATGCGGTTGGTTTTGTCCATGATTTTACGTTTCACCAATCCCAAACCCGCGTCGGTCAGATCGGTAATCTCGGAGCTGCGGACCGTTTCCAGAACTTGTCCGCGGAAGCGATGCAGATTTTCTTCCAGGCAAGTCATAAATTCTTTCTGTTCCTTGGCGGCGACGGTTCCGTAGAGGTGGAAATCTATCCGCAGAGTGGTGTTCGAGGCGGGCTGATAGGCCGTGACGTTGAATTCGCCCAAATCCACTTCCACCTGGCGGTTCCGTTCATTTTCGGCGTCTTGCCTGACCTTGATTTTGTTTTCCCCATTGTTCTCCACGGTGGAGCCGGCCAAGGCGGCGGTTTCCGCGGTTTTCGGCAGATACCAATAGGCAACAACGCATTCCACCGCGATTACCAAGGCCACGAAAAGCAAAATTTTAATCTTGCCCAGCGGGATCGCTTTGGCTGCCGCGGCGGGAGCCTGCTCCTCGGCCTGGGGATTCTCGTTAGGGATGGATAGTTCTTGGACCATGTTTGTTAAACGTTAAAGGACTGCGCGCGACAAAGGGATATCAATTTTCATCAACGCGGCCTAAAAGGGACAGTCCCATTTTTACTGTCACAAAAATCGGGACAGTCCCTCAATGTTTATGCGGCGCCACGTGAAAATTTTACAATATTCTTCAGCGCCGGGCGACAACCGGCTTGTTATTGGTTTGGCTTGCGCGTTTCTAACGGATTTTCCTGGTTTATCGTTTGCCATGCCCTTTTTTCGCGGATTTTTTTGTAAAAGCGCGGTAAAAAAGACTGATGATGATAGCTTTATAAACTCTGGCGATCAAGGTCAATTATACTCCGACCGGATGTCTCGCAGGCGGCGGTATGAGGTGCTTTGCCTGCTGATAGGCCACGGCGCGGCGCATGACTTCATCCATCGATTCGGCCACTACCACCCGCTGGCCGGTGGTAAGCGTGACAAACGTGTCCGGCCTGGCTTCGACATATTCAATCAGTTCGGCGTTGAGAATAAAGGGCTCGCCCGAGAGCCGCGTCAATTTGATCATGTGTAGTTCTCTAAGTGGGCAGTGAACTGCCCACCCCTTATAATCCACATCTCTTCCACGTTGGGGCGGCAGTTGAACTGCCGCCCCAACATTATGGGTTTTATCGCTGCAACTGCAGCAAGGTATCGAGCATGGTTTGCACGGTGGTGATTACTTTGGTATTGGAACGATACATGGTGGAAGCCAGAATCAGTTCGATGAGGTTGCCACCGACGTCGGCGTTGGAGAGTTCAACCGCCCCGGAAATAATGGAGCCGATGCCAT
>JBEKSO010000173.1:0-8329 GCA_049516935.1 Thermoguttaceae bacterium | reverse complement strand
ATGAATAAAAATGCCGAAGGCCGAATGTTGAATGCCGAATAAAACAGAGAAACCGCTTGCGGTTTCGCGATGTCCCACGCATTGATGGCAAATTGTGTAAGTCTTTATATTTGTTCAATTTGCAATTTGCAATTGTCAATTTGCAATAAAAAATATGCGCGAATAGCGAGTATAAATCTTAAAAGAACCTGTTCCTTATCCCTTCATTTCATACGCCCACAGCGCCATCCGCCCCAACGGGCTTAGGGCCACGGCAAATCGGGCCACGGTATATGTATCCGGCCGCCAATGGGCATGCGACTCGGTCATGGGACCTAAAAAATCGATTGCCGCGCGCCCCGGCTCGGCGTAAAAACGCTCCAGTAAGAAATATCGCAGCAATTGGCCGGGCGAAAAGCGGGCGTACCGCGGGTCGTATCCCACCTTGGCCGAATGAAATACGCCTTTCGCGATTTGGCCGTAACAAAAAGCGATCGGCCGGCCTCCGCAGTGAAGAAACGCCAATTCCAATTGTCCCCAGGCTGCCAATTGCCGGGCCTGGCGGATAAAAAATTCGCTCATGCCGGGCACGCTTACGACCGAGCCTCCGCTTCGGCCTTTCCAGCCCAGATTTTCAATTTCCAAGGCTCGTCGCATCCACATAGCCGCTTCATCCGGCGCAAGTTGCGAGAGCAAAACCAGGCGCACCTCGCCCTGGCGAGCCAATTGCCGGGCCAACCATGCCATGTGCTGGCGATGTTTGCGCGACCAGCGGGCCTGGCAGGCTTGCCAATCGCCGTCGATGCGCACCCGGCCTACTTGCCACCGCGGACGGACTACGTTTTTTAGATGATTGTCGGCTACGGCCCGCATAAAAACCTGCCAGCGGGCGGTTTCCAAAATCGCCTCGTCCAGCCAAAGCAAAGGTAAATTGCATTCCCTTAAGGCATCGAGAAGCAATTGCGATACTTGTTTTACATCGATGGAAAAGTCCAACATACACTCGCCGCTGGACGACCACTGGTTGCAGGGCAGAACTCCGGCGGGGATAATGCGGCCGATTCTTCGCCGCACTATGGGCAGCGCCGCCACCCAACGTCCGTCCTGCTGGACCGCTATGGCATGAAACTCGGCATCGGCCGCAAAATGCTCGAGCCATTGCGCAAGCAGTTCGGCCCGCATGGTGGGAAATGTCACTTCGCTCCGCCGCCACAGATCATCCCAGTCCGATGCGGCGGCGCGCAGCTCTTCCAATGAACGCAGGTGGATTACCCGCGGCTTGCCCGGCGGGAGAATTGTCGCGGGGATAACAAGATCCCCGGCCGCCGGATTTATGACCGGGATTTTATTATCAGGGAACATATCAAATGATCGGCTTATTTCCGCATTACCCATTTGAAATCCGTTGTGAATTTAGCCCTTCGTGAATACACGGGGGATTAAAAGTGCGAAAAACTCCATGTACACCCCCGGTGTATTCACCGGGGGCTAATTACGTCATCGGGGGCTAAATACGCCTGATATTTTAATTCTTAATTTCAAGACATAATCAAAAAATTTGTTCCAATAATTTTTGATACCCGCGGCGAGCTGGTGTTTTTCTCCACGCGTCAATATTTGATCGGTGCGAATCGCTTCCAGAGCGATGCCCAAAAGCACGCCGACGGTCGCCCATGGTCCCAGACATATCGCCGGGGCCAGGCCCAGAATAATCCACAATCCCCGCTGTGCGCGAAATCCGGAAAGCCGCGAGAAAGCAAGTATTAAAACCAAGGCCACCAGGTTTGCCGCCGACGCCGCCAGCACCGCGCCGAGCAATCCTAATCTGGGCAAAAGCAGCAGATTCAAGGCTATATTCACCGCCAATCCGGCCCCTAAAGCCACCCCGACCAGGCTCGCCCGTTCGGCACACCACAGGTATTGCTGGGCGACCATGGCCGTGCCGAACCATACGCAATAGGCCAGCGTCCAGGGCAGAACGGCCATGCCGCCGGCGAATTTTCCCTGAAAGGCCACCCCGAACAACCAGGGAGCGACAAACAACACCGCCCCCGAGGCCGCGATCAATCCATAAGCCAGCAGTTTCAGAAAAAGATTCAGCCGCGAGGCGACCAAATCGCGCCGGCCTGATTCCCAATCGTGGCACAAATGAGGCAGCAACACCGTGGCCAGCATCGATGCGATGGATACCAAAAGCAGCGGCGCCACGCGGGAACTGTGATACTGTCCGACCAGGGCCAGCGCCGCTTCGGCCGAGCCGGGAACGAAGTGAATAATCATGTACCGATCGGCAATGCCGAATAAATTCGTCAGCAAATTAATCGTCATAATCCAGGCCGCGAATGGAACCAGCTTGGACCACATGCTCCGCCGCGGCAGGAATTCGTTGCCGGCGGGCGAGGCCTTCCACGCCGCTTTTACCCACCACGACACCGCCAAAATGCTCAGCAGGCACGATCCGCCGTAAGCGATCACCACGCCGGCCGAGTCGCATCGCCAGGTCAACAACAACACGATTCCCAGCGCGGCAAACACCACGCCGTTTATGAATTCCATGGCGGCGGCCAGGCGGACTTTTCTCAGCGCTGTAAGCAGACTGATAAAATAGTTATAGGCCCCCACCGCGACCAACCCGGCGGCAAGCAATAAAACAAGCTTCGTGTGTTGCGGCGAACCGAAGATGAACTCGGAGAATCCGCGGCGATAAAGCACAATAAGCGTCACGGCCGCCAAGGTTAGCAAAATACATGCCGTCGAAGTCCGCGCCAGGAACGCCCGGAGCTGCCCGCGCAGGCGGTAATACTCCGCATAACGGCCGAAAGTGCCGGGCAAGGCCAGCATGGCCAGCGGGCCGGCAAGCATCAAAAATCCGAAGGCCATGTCCCAAAGCCCCAATTGTTCGGCGTCCAGCCAGCGGCAGAACAGGATCGCACGGAAAAAGCCCACTGCTCTTTGAACCGCTATCAGCACAAGCCACAACACCACGCTGTGAACGAGCGAATCGGCGCGCCAGTCGTCCGCGGCGACGATTGATTCAGGATGCTCGAGGGGAAGGGATCGCATGAATGTTGGATCTATCTTGTTTTGGATCATCGGAGGGCGCCATGCCCACGCTTGCGCGGGCATGCTGTATTTTTCGGAGGTTTATAACATGCCCACGCAAGTGTGGGCATGGCACCTACCCAATGGCACCCAACCAATGGCACAATGGCCGATACACAACTCTACTTTCGGTCACGCACGGATGTAGGAAAATCGTTTTTTCGCTTGCGGCGACACAACCGGCATAATCGTCACCGCCGGATGGATTAGGTGATTGAAAAACCAGCGTGAGAAGAAGCTCATTGCGAAACCGCATATGATTTCTCTCTAACTTGCATCACATACCAGACACATACGTCAGAAGACAGTGTGCCACTGCTTCGCAGAAGCAGTGCTTGCTTGAAGCATCATCCACTGCTTGCCTAACGTCAAGCAGTGGCACATGTAGGTGAGAAAATGCAGGCTATTCCCTATCGGCCGTGAGAATTTCTTCGGCCAGGCGGCGGTAATCCTCGGCGCCGTTGGAATCGGGGGCGTACTGGAAGATCGATTTGCCGAAACTGGGGGCCTCGGCCAATCGCACGTTGCGGCGGATGCGAGTCTGAAAAGTTTGCGCCGCGGCCCAAGGCGTGGCCTGGTTGCGGGCGTTGCGGAAGAAATCGTCCACGTCCTGGCAGACCTCCGCGGCCAGCCGCGTATTGGTGTCGTACATGCAGAGAATTATGCCGCTAAGTTTCAATTGATGATTCAATCGTGCGGCCACCAGGTCGATCGTTTCCAGCAGTTTGCTCAGCCCGTGCAAGGCCAGGAAATGCGGCTGCAGGGGAATAAAGACCTCGCTGACCGCGGCCAGGGCGTTGAGCGTGAGCAGGCCCAGCGAAGGCGGGCAATCGATCAGGAGAAAATCGAACTCGGCGTCGTCTTCGCGCAGTTTGTCGCGGAGTATTACTTCCCGCCCGACCACGCTCACCAGTTCAATCTCGGCGGCAGCCAGGTCCAGGCTGGAGGCCACGACCCACAAGTTTTCGGACACCTGGCGGCGGGCTTCGCTCAACCGAGTCTTGCCCGTAAGCACCTGGTAGATCGAAGGTTGATCGGGCTCCAGATCCAGGCCGAAATGCAGCGTGGCATGGGCCTGGGGATCTAGATCGATCAAACAAACCCGCAAACCCGTGGCCGCCAGCGCGGCGCTGACGTTTACCGCCGTAGTGGTTTTGCCCACTCCGCCTTTCTGGTTCATAATGGCGATGGATCGCATGGTTGATTACTCGTTGGCCGCACAATCTATCGGGCTTTATATACCGCGTGCGTGCAAGCACGCACCCTACGTCTCACTTGGGCGCAAACAATTGCTATTTATATACAGCATGGACGCATGTTTTTCCATAGACCAGTACCACTGGCACGAAGATTTTGGTCACCAAAACTCGATTTTTCCACGATGATGGACTTATTTGTCAGGTTTTCTTGTTTTTTAAATGGCGGAGTTAGGGATGGACAAGTGTATATATTAACATAGTGCATTGCAAGTCTTTTTTTGTGCCATTTTTGCACTTATAGCCTATCCCAAAAGTCCCTACGTCATCCTGAGCGCAGCGAAGGATCTCTGTAGAGAATTTCAACACGGAGACACGGAGAACACGGAGAAAAATATAGATTTGTGATCTTAAAAAGGTTTTTTGGCAGGACATGCCAACCAGACATTATCCGGTACCCCGCTCATCCCTATACAAACTTGTATGTTTAGGGGGAGTTGATATTTCCGGAAGAAGTAGTATTTTGGATGTTGGGTTGGTTTTGGAAAAGTTGGCGGATGGAGGTTGGAACTGTTAAATCGGAAAAAACTTTTCATCACTTCTTAAAAAGACGGTGGGCGATCATGGCGCAAGACAAGGCTTTTCGTGACGCAGAAGAGACGATCGAAATAGCATTCCGGTCAAAAACTCAAGACCTAGGTTTGGAACGAATGGATCTCACAGAAGTGCCGGAGTCGCTGGGCCGACTCACACATTTGCGGAATCTAGATCTCTACAACAACCAACTGACATCGCTACCGGAGTCGCTGAGACAACTCACACAGTTACAAAGACTAAATCTCCATGGCAACCAACTGACATCGCTTCCGGAAACGCTGAGACAACTCACACAGTTGCGGAGACTGGATCTCTCCAAAAACCAACTGACTTCAGTGCCGGAATGGCTATGCCAACTCACGAAGTTGCGGACACTTAACCTTTCCAACAATCGATTGAAATTGCTGCCGAAAACACTGGGCCGTCTCGCGAAGTTGCGGGTACTTGAACTCAATAACAACTATCTGACATCCCTGCCAGAATCGCTGAGACAACTAACTCAGTTAGAGTGGCTCGATATCAGAGGCACCTATCTGACATCGCTGCCGGAGTGGTTGGGACGACTCACGCAGTTGCAGACACTTAACCTCTCCGACAACCAACTGACATCACTGCCGGAGTGGCTGAGCAATCTTTCACAGTTGGAGGACTTGTTGCTCGGACAAAACCAACTGACAGCGTTGCCAGAGTCGCTGGGTAGACTAACAAATTTGAAGTCGCTATATCTCAACGACAATCCCTTAAATTTAGAACTAGCCGCTGCTTATAAGGAAGGTGTTGATGCAGTCAAACGCTACCTTAAGGAATTGGCAATAGTACAGGTAGTGCTGAACGAGGCCAAGTTGATCTTGATCGGTGAGGGCGAGGTTGGGAAGAGCTGCCTGCTTGGCGCATTGCGTGGCGATCCATGGGAAGAAAACCGCCCTACCACACATGGTATTGAAATCAAGCCCGTAAATGTGATCGATCCAGTTAGCAGCACTGAGATTACACTGAACGGCTGGGATTTTGGCGGGCAGCGGGTTTATCGGCCAACACATCAACTGTTTTTCAGCGCCCCGGCGGTTTACCTGGTAGTGTGGAAACCGCGTGAAGGGCCGCAACAAGGTTTTGTCAAAGAATGGATAAAGATGGTAAAGCATCGTGAGCCAGACGCTAAAATCCTTGTTGTTGCTACGCATGGTGGCCAAAAAGAGCGCCAACCAGATATTGACCGGCAGGAAATATATGATTTATTCGGCAAAGAAACAGTACTTGGCTTCTTCCTTGTCGAAAGCAAACCGGATGAGAAAACCCAAGAGAGAAAAGGCATTGCCGACCTTAAGCATACTATTGCTAGTGTGGCATCCAGCTTGCCCGGGATGGGGCGCACGGTTCCAAAACGATGGGAGGAGGCACGAAGGGCATTGAAAATTAATGGCGCGGCATATTTGTCTCTGGAGGAGGTATTAAAGATTTGTGGCGACTGTAAAATGGACGATGAAGAGGCAAAGGATTTCATACGCATTTCGCATCGGCTGGGGCATCTAATTCATTACGAGCACGATCCTGCCCTGCGAGATATCGTAATACTTAAACCTGACTGGCTGGCCACGGCAATCAGC
This sequence comes from Thermoguttaceae bacterium, assembly GCA_049516935.1. Classification (GTDB taxonomy): domain Bacteria; phylum Planctomycetota; class Planctomycetia; order Pirellulales; family Thermoguttaceae; genus JBEKIK01. The sequence continues at coordinate 1,851 of JBEKSO010000173.1, read as the reverse complement.
TTCGTACTTGATGACAAGCAAACTCGCGATGGCCACGGATTAGTGAGCTTTGCCCGACTCGGCCAGTTGTGGGATGATCCCAAAAGACCGCATAATCGCTACCCATTCGAGCTTCACCCTGCGTTCCTTCGGTTGATGGAACGGTTTGATCTTTCCTATCGTGTAACGGAGCCGAACAAGGGCAAGTCGGGTGGTACGAGCCTTATCGCACAGCTTGTTCCGGATGTCCGCCCGGAAAAAGAGCTAAATGATATTTGGCCTGCCAAAAGGTTTGATGGCGATGAACAACAGATGCAAATATGCCGTATTGTGGAAACAAAGAATGGGCAGTCGGCCACAGCGGAGGGGCTATTTTATCAGTTGATCGTGCGACTACATAAATACTCGCTTGGGCGCGCAAATTATGTGAAAAGTGTCCACTGGCAGCGCGGACTTGTGCTGGACGATGACTACAACGGCCGGGCATTGTTGGAATACATCGGAAATGATGTGCGTATCACAGTTCGCGCGCCTTACCCAGAACGGTTTCTAACCGTGCTCACTTACGAAGTGAAATGGCTTGTAGAAAATTTTTGGGCGGGTCTGCGATGCGAAGTAATGGTACCATGCATTGAGCCATGTGGCCGAAATGCACCGGGGACAGGCTTGTTCGAGGTGCAGAAGTTGATCGAAAGCAAAAGACGCAAGCGGCCGGATTATCCTTGTCCCGTGTGTGATGAATGGCAGAATATAGATTGCCTGCTCCGCAATGCACCCGCGGCACGGCGTATGCCGATGGAGGAATTGTTGGTGGAATTGGCCGGAGTAAAAAGCGAATTGAACAGAGTACGCATTAAGTTGATCGAGCAGCATGGTGAGGATTTAAGCCGTTTCGACAGACTCGACATAGGAGAGCAACGTATTCTCAGTAAGGTAGACGATGCGTTTACCGGCCTGATGCAAACCTTGACCGATGAGGCCAAAGATGGTCCGCGGTTGTTCAGTTTTGAGCCAGTTGATCCCGGTTTCTTTGACCGGCCCAAGTGGATCAGCAAGAAGTTCCGCTTGACTTTGTGGTGTGAACATTCCCGCCTGCCATTAACGGCGTTAAATAGAAAAGGAGACAAGCGCGGAGTATATGAACTGAAATTGCCACGAGATTGGTTTGTAAAAGCTGCGCCGATACTAAAATTGATTACCGGGATACTACGCTTGGTGGCGCCCGTGGCGTCGTCGGCCACGAAACTAATGCTTGATGAGACATCTTATAAGGGCATTGAGAAGCAATTGGAATTGGGTCAGAAGAGTCTCGACTCAGTGATTAAGGGAGGAGAACAAGCGGGTGAATGGCTGGGCAAAAGCGATGCGCCTGATCTTGAACGCGGCGAATCTATCCGGGCAGAAAGCGCTGTTTTGCGGCAGTTGCAGGCATGGCTGAAGGAAAAGGATCCTGGCTTTGGCGGGTTAGTCCGTGTTCAGAACAGAAGACAAGAATTCCTTTGGGTTCATGAGCAATTTGCGAAAGAATATTAAAAAAGTGGATGGCATGGGCAGGCTTATTTGGCCATGATATGGATTGGAAATCATTGAACATGCCCACGGCGAGCGTGGGCATGGCACCGGGCGAGCAACGATGAAAGGTGCGAGTCACACGGCCACTTGCCACGGGCAGGATGCCCGTGCCACACTTGTTATTTCTTTTCCAGCAGTTTTTTCAGGAGATTTGCAGCCAGGGCGGGGTTGTCGCTGCGGACTAGGTGGTCGATTTGGGGGTCGGGGATTTTTAGATTTTTCAGGGCGGCGGCCAGGCGTTTCCAGAGGCGGGCTTTGGCCTTGCCTTCGGCCAAATAAAGATCGGTCACCAGGTCGCCC
>JBEKSO010000172.1:0-8335 GCA_049516935.1 Thermoguttaceae bacterium | reverse complement strand
AACCGCCCATCCCACACCGACGGCGGCGCAAATTACAAGCAAGCCAAACCGACGAAAGGTTTTCATGTGTCTTCCGTGACGCCAAAAGAAAAGTAATACTTCGATTGCAAAACGAAAACACTTGGATGCAAAATGATATCCGCGCAAAAAGTAATATCACCCGCAAACAAATATTTTTCTTGTCAGCGCCCCGTTTTTTAATTCTCGATGGTTCCTAAAACCATGCGACCGGACGTGCCTGGCTCCGGTATACTTAATTCGAAACTTTCTCCTTCCATTTCTAAAACCACCTTGCGATCGTGAATTTCGGTAAGAACGAATTTGTAGTTTCGCCCTTCTTTTACCGCTTCGATCGTCTGTCCCTGGTTGTATGTTCTGCCGCCGATCCTGGCTATTCCGCCGTTTGGTCCGATGAGCGTGCTTGTCAGCGCCATACCCAGGCTTGCTGGCGACACGGGCGGCGCTTTGACTTCCGGCTCTTCTAAGGTTTTATCGATGGCATCTTTTGGCCCCTGGAATGGGTCTCTATCAATTGTTAGTTGTTGTGCGGGACGAGTCCGCGGGTCGTCGTCCATCCACTTCAACACTTCTTTCCAGGAATATTGTAAAGGTCTGTTTTCCTTTTTAGCGTTTAAGTTATCCGCGGCATTCGTTCGTCCCGGAGGCATGTTTCCCGCGACTTTAGTTCCGGACGTCGATCTGGGCCCATCTTCGGTTTTATTTATCCATCCCAAAAAATGTGGCATCCAAATATATAGTCCCACAACCATCATTATTCCTAGAACAATGGTCTTCTTTGGATGAGCGGCTATTTCATGTTTAAGTTGTTTGCTTATATTTCGTATATTCACTGTTTTATCAGCAGACCTGGTGCCAGACGCCCAATGGTCATGCTCCTCCGTATATCGGTTATTTACTAATGTCAGCGTAATTGGAAATCTTTGGATTATCGGAAAAGACGACTAAATCTATTTCGCACGATATATTTCCCCCATTTTGCACAGGTTTGTTAAATTGAAGTGAATCTATCCAGATTGTCTGGGGCAGACTCTCCAAGGAACGAATGAATTCATGTATTTGGGCAAAAGTTCCCGTACAAGCCATGTGGATGGGAATTTGTCTGATCAGGCCCAGCTCGACCAATATTTGAGGTTCAAACCGTGTGGTGGCAGTTCCCGCTCGATTGCTTAAATTATTGATATTGCCATACAGCAGCGGCAGGCGATGAACTATAAACGCCGCATGCTGCCAATTTTCGATGTACGACCTCGCCTGGAGAAGCTCTTGTTGAGCGGCGGCCAATGAGGCGGATATGCTGTCGGCATTACTGATGTAAAGCTGTCTGGATTCAATTTCGGCACGCAACTGGGTTATAACGTTTCGGCCCGGGAAAAAAACAAATACTATGTAAACGACGGCTATGGCGACCAACGGTATAGTCACCAGCCAACTGCCGCGATTGATTTTTCTTTCAGTAGCATGCATATTCGTTGCCTGCATTAATTATTATTATTTGTTCTTGATATTATTCATTCGCGGTTCTAGAGGTAAGCTCATTGAACATCATCGGCGATGTAGATGAAGTTTTTGGCGGACTTTGCGGTGGCAGCGTCTTTTGTTCATCGATGGGGCTCCCCGGTTGACCGTAGCCGGGTTTTACGACAAGCTTAGCGTGGAATTGAATCGCCGCCCCGGAAGACTCGCCAACGCTGGTGACGGAACCCAATTCCGCCTTTGCGAACAACGAGTTCGATTGCATTTCATCTAAATAATGGTGTAGCGTGGCACTATCGGCGGTAGCGCCCGTAAGAATAATCACAATCTGTTTGCCCTCGGACTGGCTTTGTAAGGTTTGAAGGTCGCGCTCGGCGGGCGACATCGATTTTTGTTGATCGGCGGAGTTCCCCACGAGCATAGCGGGGCGCCGCTCGGATGCGGCGGTTGAATTCTCCGCCTCGCGAGTTATTTGCAGTTGTTGCAAGGTGATTTCTTTAGGCAGCCTGGATAATAAAGCCGAGATCAACTGGCTCTTCGGCCAGGGGTGGCGCAAGTAGGTAATCAACTCGGCCTCGCATTCCATCCGCTTGAGTTGAGCTTGGACGTCGACCAGTTGTCGTTCTTGCCCCAAGGCCATTTCATAGGCGGGCGTGAGATCGGCCAGTTGTCTTTCCACGAACCGGCGGTGAACGTTTTGACTGATCGCTAAAAGCGCCACTAACCCCAAAAACGACGTCACCACGATAATCTGCCAGGGTTTCGCCTGGCGATAGGCGTTTTTTTGGTGATATTGGACGGGCAAAAAGTCTATGTCGATCATATTTTATATTCCCCAGGGAATTTAATGATAATGGGATTCTCGCAAAGCCAATCCGGCGGCCACGTCCCATTGAGCAAGACGCCCGCAGGGCTGCAAATTTTCGAAGATCCGCAGGGGATTGCCCAGTTCGCAAGGCAGATCCAGGCGGGCGCCAAGCCATTCGGCTAGCGCCTCGTTGGCTTCCCCCCCGCCGATTAGGCACTCCTGCAACGATTCGCTGCGGAAAGTCACGCTATAATATCGCATGCAAAGTGAAAGTTCATGCACCAGGCGATCCATAATGGGCCTGACCGATTCGGTAATGCCGCGGGCGACTTCCGCATCGTTATGTTCGTCGCGGTGGTCGCCGTTGCGGCTGCGCAAGGACGCCGCGTCGGCGGGCGATAATTTCAAATGTTTCGACACGGCGTCATCTAGCAGGCGGCCGCCGATGTCCAGATACTTGATGAACATGGCCTCCATGCCGCATGCAATCACCACCAAGGTGTTCGAGACGCCTACATTTACAAACATGATTCGCCGTTTAAGATCCGCATTGCGGCGCAGTTGCCTGGAATAGGATCGCAATAGGGCCAGCGGTTCGGGATCCACGGCCACGGGTTGCAGGCCGGCGCGTTCGGCCACGTGCACAATCCTTTCCACCACGGGTTTATGGCATGCCATCAGGATCACTTCCCTGCGGATGGAATCGCCCTGGCGGATAGTGTCGGCGTCAAGGTAGCGAATTTCCGCCTCTTCCCTGCCGTAAGGCAGACGCCCGGCGGCTTCGAAATGCACGATCTTCGTCAATTCGTCTCCCGAGGCCTGTGCGACACGGATATTTTGCACAAAAAGGTTGCCTGCTCCCAGGGAAAATACGGCTTCCCGGCCGCGGAATCGCCGGCCTTCCATCGCGCGGCGCAGAGACTCCACGATCCGCTCATCCTGGCGATCCTGGTTTAACGCCGGCTCGGCAGGCAGGTCCCAGCGCGCGGAATCCCACACCCGCGTTAGAGCAGCGTCGAATTGCAGGAGTTTTATCGACCTGCTGCCGATATCGACGCCGATCGGGCCGCATCTTTTTTTCCTGATCCACGAAACCATTGCGGAATATCCTTTATATTCAAGTGGCCAGTAAACTGACCAACCCTCTTTGCTTTAAGTAGTGCTATGGCGGTCCAGTAACCGAATAGTCTCCAATTTGACTTAAGCCGATAACCGGATCAACCGTAATCGTGATGTATCGCGTATTTGATCCGCTGCCGGAGGCCAGCCAGACTGCGGTGCCGGCCGTGCGGGTGGTGGCCCCCAGCGGGTTGAATTCGAGGTCGCTGACCCGTTGGCTGGTGCCGGCCACGGAAACGGCGGTAATTTGCACGATTGGACCCATGTGTGGAAATTCATCCAGGTCCACCACGTGCTGGGTCAGAGTGTCGCTGGGCGACTTGAACGACGTGAGCGGCAATTTATCTAAAGATGTATTCGAGCCGCTGTGCTGCAACGTGAAACGATTTTGCGTGGTATCGAAAGTGAATTTGTACTTATCATTATTAGCCATTGCCAGGCTGCGCCCGTAGGCCAGTTCGGTGCTTACGATTTGGGCCGCCGACCGCAATTCGTCGAGAACGTTCGGATTGCTTCTGGGCAACACTGCGCCTACCAAAATACATATAACCGCTATCACTACCAGCAGTTCGATCAGTGTGAAACCGGCATTTTTCCAGCGGCAATGTGTCATGGCGGAATTTACAATGGTTTATTTTGTTCCCGGCTCCGGCGCGGGGACCCGCTTTCCTATGATTTGCATCGAAAGCATGTCAATTAGCAACTTCTATTCATGTATTTACTTCTTCGGCGGAACTACGATCACTCTCAACTCGCCCGAACGCAGCAAGGCGTTTTGCTCCTTGAGCTGGTCGCGGATTTCCGTCAAAACTTTGAGCGTATCCATCCGTTGTTCCACGGAGTTGGCAAAGGGTTCTCTGGCCTGCGGTGGTTGAGCATCGCTAGTCTTATAAAAGCTTAGCACGCAACAACATAGAACGATGCCGGCCAGCAGCAATCCCCATCCGGTTGGGCGTTTCATGACAGATATCCTTTCGTATTAAGGGTTTTCGCTCCATTTAATCACTTCCCAACGAAGTGCCCCGTCGTTTGGATTGGCCAAAAAAACCGAGGCGTTCGCAGTGGGCCAATGATAAGTAATAGAAGTAGTATCGGGGTTTATAGTCAAGAGCGGTTGATAATTTAGACCTATGCCGCTGCCGCTCATGTATACCGGAAAATACGGGATCAATAAACGATAAAATGTCCAGTATATCCAGTAATACGAACCCACATCGTGGTAAGACGAACCCCAATTGGTTGTGTCCCAGGGCGTGCGTTCTTTAATGTAAAATACTTTGCTTATCACCCGGCCGGTGATGGAGATCGACTGCAATTGCGATGCCTTTGCTATCGTTAAAGTGTTAAAAACCGCAATCAATCCCTTGATACTGCCCGAACTAACCGTCGAATTCACGGTAAAGTTATTGCAAATTATCACAGGCAACCGGACAGACGTGCCTGCGCCAAAAAAACCCGGCAATTCCACCGGCTCGAAATGGATATTGTTGCCGTCAAGGGTAAGACTGCCTTTGCAAAAAAGCGATCCTTTAATGGTCACGTCATTTTTGATCGTCAAGCCGCCATTGTAATAAAAAATGCCCAGCGGATTGGTCATGGGGTCCGGGCCAAGTGTTATCGACTGAAGGTTATTACTTACCGTTGGAATTGTATAAGTCGGTCCGCCGGGATAGATCTGGTATGTGGAAAAAATGCTGGGTTGCACCCAATCGCTGTTCGCTTCGTCCAAGGCAAGAGTGCTAGCCGATGAATGCAAATATGTTATCAGTGCATTCATGTTATTGCCGTCTATCGTGCCGCTGACATAACTCACCGGGCCGGTAAATGGCCGATAGTCCAAATACCCGCCGGATCGCATTCCATTCAGGTCCGTTAGATAACGAATCCAAGTATCGGAACCGGGATTGTCCGGATAATGCGGCGCGATTTTCAACGCGCCCTGAATCCGTACATTGCCCGTAAATTGGCAGGGAATGTCAACCTCGAAAGGCTGCGAAAATGTTTGATATACCATGTATTGTTGCATCGCGCTCCAATCGGAAGGCTCCGCGGTCATTTGCCGGGGAACCAGCCGAACCACGGCGGATATCTGGTATGTGGTGATGCTCTGCGGGTTGGCCGGATCGACGGACTTGCCAGTCACCGCTATTGCGCCCCGGAACGGATAATCATTGTAGTCGGGACTGGCGGACGTCAGCGATGCATCGCCGTAGGTATAGGTCGCAGTGAAACTTTCCGAGGCCGATAGGGTTCCGTTCAGCGTTGAACCGAATCCCGCCCAACTGCTGTCTTGCATTTTTTTCAGGGCCATCGTCATGCCGGTTACTGCGGTTTGTTGCGCGACCGCCCGGCGATCGGAATTCCTCTGAACCATGAATGACATGTTCTGCGTTCGTATCGCGGCATAAGACAGGGCAAGCGTTAATGTGATTAAAAGCAGCACCAGCAACACGGCCACTCCGTGACGGGGCCGAGCATGCGACTTCCAACATCGCTTGTTAGGAACAGGTTGCGGTAATTGATTTAACATAGTTTGCTTGCATCATATTTTGCCCCCGTACAACAAATTTAACCCCCGGTGAACACATCGGGAGTTTTGTCGCTTATTGGCGATGCATTTGGTAATACAACGACGCCGATCCGAAAAAGGGAACCGGCGCCTGGTTGGCCGAATTTGCCGAGCCGTTGGGCGCTTGCGGGATAAGCTGCAATTCCATCCGCACCCAGACCTGGCGCTGACCCATCTGCCAACCGTAAAATCCTTGCGGCCAAGGCAAGTCCGTCCAATTAGTCACGTTATTCTTGAAGTTGTTCCAATCGTCTTGCGACGGTCGAAGACGCGTTTCGAATCGCACCGCTCCGCGCAATGCCGAACCGGAGGCGGAGGCAATAGGACAAGACCGCAGCAGACTGGTAAGTGTCACGATCTTCGATTGAGAATTCGTCTTGATCGCCGCGATTTGACTTAACCAGGTGGCGGTGTCCGTAACGGCCGGCACGGTTCGCGTATCTCCAGGCGCGGTGATCTCGACCAACTGGTTGGGATTATTTGGATGCGGACAATAAATAACCAATTCGCAATATTGCGGCAGTCCGCTGGGATTCGCCGCCGCTCCGCTGGGACGCCAAACGACCAGCGTATCCGAGTAGCGCCAACTGTTGACTGTCTCGGCAACCACGATGCAGCCGGGAAATTGTTCGTTGGCCGTGGCCCCGTATATCGCCCGCGTAATGCGATCCAGCGCTACCTGGGCGTGCTGCGTGGCAACGCCATAGCCTTCGCAATATTCAAAACTCAGTTCCGCTGTATGCGCCAATCCCGCCAATGTACCCACAACCATTGCCAAAATTGTCATGGCAAGCAGGAGTTCCACCAAGGTTAATCCGCGCGGATGCAACTGCAATCCAGCACTCCGGCGGTAAACGTGAATACCGCACTTGTGCATGTTCACGGCAAGCGCGGGCGTGGCGCCCCTGCACTTGCACCGAGCAGATTCATTCCGCGTCGTCAATAAAATATATTCATTGCATGGGCGGAACATAGGATAACACTCGTTTGAGGGTGGCAAGCACTTGAGTTCCTTGTCCGGGATTATTGGAAGTAATGCGAACCTCAACCACGCGATAATCGCTGGTCTGACCCGTAGGCAGCTTGGTGCTCAAATTCGATTCGCTTACATAATAAACGTCTACCTCTTGTTGCCAATTGTCGATCAAACCGGCGGGAATTTGGAATAGCGAATTCCGTTGGCCACCCAGGCCGTCGTCTTTGCCCAGGGTGACTCCATAAAAATCCTTGGGCGGTTTTGTCCGCAGGCCGTTAAAATCATCGCTGTCGTCATAATATTGCCGCGTGCCGCCGGTTGCCTCGCTGCCATCCGGCCCTAATATCGTGGAATGCGGATCCACGCCTGGCTCGAAGTACTTGCAGCCGGCGATTTCATCCATTAGTTGTTGCGCCATGCCGCGGGCAATCGCACCGTACATGCCGTTTTTAGTCGTCTCCAGCGAGGCCGTAGTGCCCAGCAATAAAATGCTGCCCGCCAATGCCATGAAGGTGATGGCCAACACCGCTTCTATCATGGTAAAAGCGGAGTTGCTGCGCCGGCGTCTGCTGATGGATCGGCAAGTCATGGGTGCATGAATTTATTGTTTGCCCCAGATCTACCAATAAAAAAAGGCACGGCAAGGTCCCCTCTAGCTCCCAGCTTTCCCCGCCGTGCCCTTAACCGGGTCTATTTACAAGACCCCGGCTCATGTGAACTATAGATTTGACCTGCGGGGAGTCAAATTGTTTACTCCCATGCTCCAAATCTGTGCCGGCAACGGGCTAAGATAACGATTGAACCTGCCGAGATGAACGACGCATTGACAGGCGATGTTGCCAATTCGCCACACGTGATGAATTGTAGCAACCCGCGATATTCCCTGATGTTGGCGTCCAGCTACACTACATCCAATCCAGCCCGAAATCCAGTGCGGCCGCCGAGTGGGTCAGCGCGCCCACGCTGATCCGCTCGATTCCCGTTTCGGCAATTTGCCGGACTGTGGAAATGGTTACGCCTCCCGAGGCCTCGATTTCCACGTTTGGGTTGATTTTATCGCGGCGCGCGACTGCCTGGCGGAGTTGCTCGATGGACATATTATCCAGCAAAACGATATCCGGCCCAGCGGGCAAGACCTGATCGAGTTGCTCCAAGGTATCGACTTCCACTTCGATGATAATTGCCGAAGGATCGGTATTCGCCGCATGTTGGGCAATATAGCGCCGCGCTATCAACACCGCTTCGGCCGGGGTGTAGCGCGAGCCTTCCCGGTGAGAATCCGCACCCCATGCCAGATGATTGTCTTTGATGAGCACGGCCTCGAACAACCCGCTGCGGTGATTCCATCCTCCGCCGCATCGCACGGCAT
>JBEKSO010000171.1:0-8415 GCA_049516935.1 Thermoguttaceae bacterium | reverse complement strand
GGCGTTTCGATTCTCCACAAGGCGATACGCTCTGCGGCCAAGCAAGCGGTTTGTCGGCAAAGGGATTACATCCGGAAACGGCGATCCGCGTTTTTCAGCCCATGTTGCAGGTCGATCATTTTGCCTGGCCGAAAGTCTGCCAGCGCATGGAGTCGATTGCCGCCTTGGAACTCAATCGCCTGGCCGAAACACTCCTGGCCGCGGCAAAACAGGGCATGAAAGTCGTGGGCTTGTGCTCCGGCCAGCGCGGCGAAGGGGCCACCACCCTGTTGCTGTGCGCGGCAAGACAGTTGGCCGCGCGAAACGTGAAAACCGTGCTCATCGATGCCGACCTCGACGAACCGCAACTCGCCAAACGACTGGGCCTGCTGCCGCAACTGGGCTGGGAAGACGTCGCCTCCGGCCGCCAACCGGTGGAAGAAGTCCTCGTCGAATCGACGGCCGACAACATCGCGGTCCTGCCGCTTTGCGGGCCGCTGGCCATTTCCGATATTTCCTATGCCTCGCAGCGAATCATGGCCGAAAGCCTGGATACGCTGCGAAAGAATTACGACCTGGTGCTTTTGGATCTCGGGCCGCTGGAAAATCCGCGGTCCTTAGGCGACCTCGCAAGCGGAGGTTTGAACTGCCGCATCGACGCCGTAACGGTCGTGCACAAAGCCGGCAAAATCCTGGCCACTTGTCTGCCGGCGGTGCGCCAATCGCTGGCCGTGGCCGGCGTGGCGGTGACCGGCGTGATCGAAAATTTTGTGCCCAATCCCCCAACCCCCGAATCCAATTCCTGAATCTTGAACCCTAGTGCAGCCTACAACCGCAACAAAACTTATTGCAAAATGTAAATTGCAAATTTCAAATTGAAATGAAATGCCTTCGAGTATGCCAAATTATAAACTTTGCCTTTGTTCAATTTACAATTTGAAATTTGCAATTGTCAATTTGCAATAAAATATTTACGCGAAAAAAATCAAACTTCAAACAAAGACTCTATTCCCTGCTCATGTACGAATCCTACTGGCAACTCGACGAGAAGCCGTTTGAGAACTGCGCCGACCCGAGGTTTTATTACCCCGGCGAATCGCCTCAAGCCGCGCTCTTGAAGTTGCGCTATGCAGTGGAAAATCGCCGCGGCGGGGCGCTTTTGACCGGGGCGTCGGGTACGGGCAAGACGCTCATCGCGGCCATGCTCCGCCGTATGCTGGGCGAAACCCACACGCCTTTCGTACACCTCGTCTTCCCGCAAATGAGCACGGCCGATCTGCTGGCTTATCTGGCCGACGAACTGGAAGGCTCGCCCACGAACTCCGAAAACGGCAGCGTGCAAACGAGCATCCGGCGGATCGAGCGCTTTTTAAGCGAAAACGCCGGCAAAGGCCGGCATGCCGTGATCACCATCGACGAAGCACATCTCATCACCTCCGCCGAAACCTGGGAAGCCATCCGTTTGCTGATGAATTTCGAGGTCGAGCGCCGGCCGGCCCTGTCGCTTTTGCTTTCCGGCCAGACCGGGCTGTTGCCCATGCTCGACCGCATGCCGCAACTCGACGAGCGCCTGGGCGTAAAGTGCCTGATGCGCCCCTTTACGGTCGCGGAAACCGCCGCCTACGCCACCCACCGCCTGAAAACGGCGGGAGCGAAACGGACAATCATCAACAAGGACGCCTTTCCCACACTCCACGAACTCACCTGTGGCATTGCCCGGCGCATCAACCGCCTCTGCGATCTGGCCCTTCTGATCGGCTACGCCGAGGAACGCAAAACCCTGACCGCCGCGCACTTCGAATCGGTCTGCCAAGAACTGGTGACCATCGCGCCGGAATAAATTATTGCAAATTGCAAATTGTGAATTGCAAATTGCAAATTGGGCTTAAGTTCTTATATTTGTTCAATTTGCAATACAAAGACTCTGCTACTTGTTAACTAAGCCCTTTTTCATCCACTGTTTCACCCGGCTGCCGGCCAGCCATAGGTTGTGGCGCAGGCGGGCGGAGGGGCGATTGGGAACGATGCGCAATTCCAGGCTGGGACGCGGCGCGGCGCGGAAATGGGCCTTGTAGGGCTCGTCGCCGCGGAGAAAATCGAAGACCCGATAGCCCTGCTCGATGGCCCGGCGAATAGTGGCCAGGTTCAGGAGTTTTCCGGGCTGAAATTCCATGGCCTCCGGCTCCACCCCGGCCTGATAGGCGTACAGCACGCCGCCGCCGGCAAGATGATATTCCAGGGCTGCGGGCCGGCCGTCGAGTTCCAGCCAATGAAATTGCAGGCGGCCTTGGCGCATCAATTCCGGCAGCACGCCGCGGATAAAGGCCGTAAACCGCGGCGAGGCGAACGAGCCCGCATCGCCCAGCGATTGACGCCGCCGCTGGTGCATGTCGATCAAAAGATCGATTGCCCAGGGCAGGTCGTCGATCCGTTCGATGCCGTGCAAAATCGCCCGGCCCGTCTTGAAGTAATCATCCTCCAGGCGGCGGATTTGCCGGCGGTAACTGCGCGATAGCGTTTTGAGATATTCCTCCCACGAGGCGGGCAGATCCAATCGCCAGCAGTTCAATCCCTGGCGCCGATGCACCTTGCATCCATGTCCGGACAGGTGCGCGGCCAGGCTATTGACGGCGTGATCCTCGAAATCCACGCCGTCGAGCAAGATCAAATCCCAAAACAGGCCGTCGTGGAGATAATCGGCCTGAGCGTCCAGGAGAAAGTCCGCGATGGACTCGATGACCGACGCTTCCATGCCGCGCTGGCAGAGCAGGCTGAGGTAATCGGAACAGACCTCGCCCGTGCCCAGCATCCGCAGCACCCGGCCCGATGCGACCGAGCAGTCCAGATACCAGGGCGCCAGTCCGACGAGCGTATCGGATTCGTCGAAAACGGCAGGCACGGCGAGTTGCAAAGCCGGATTTGCTTTCCGCGTGGCTTTAGTTGGTCCATAGCATTGCCACCAGTGCGAAAGCCAGGTCCAACTCCGAAACGGCGCCTCCGCCGCCAGCCGATCCCAAGCATCGGTATAAGGCGCCAGTTCGTCGAGACTTTTTAATAGATGAATATGCATGACGTTTTTAAAATATTGTATTGAATTTCAGGTATTAAATGTCATGTTTTATCATCGGAGCCGGGCCGTGTCGGCCCGGAAATGCCGGGGCGACACGCCCCGGCTCTGATTATTTCACGATATTCTTTATCTGAGGCTCAAAATCACCGGCACTTGTGCTGGGAGTTTTGGCTCATTCAACTCTCGGTCATAGCCCGTAACATGCAAGGCGATTTTCCCCCAAGCGGAACTCGCCAATGATGACCGCCCTCGACATGTTGCTTTTTGGCAACAGCCAGTGCACGGCCGGCAGCGCGGCCGACGGCCGGAATGCCGATTGCATGTTATCGGCAAGGCCGAACTCGTTCTTTTTCAGGATGTTGCGCCATTTTCCCGGTAGTATCGTGGGCTTGGCATTGACTTTGCTTTCACTAGAAGGACAGTTTTGAAAGCAGTTCCACATCGCCGGAAAATTCGTAACCACTCGGATAAATCACCCATGAATACTTCACAACATTCGCTTGAAAGCCCCAAAGAATTCATTCGCATCCTGGCCATCCGTTGGAGGCTGTGGTTCGTGCCCGCGCTCCTGGTCGGCCTGGGCGCCGCGATCTATGCACTCACATATAGCGATACATGGGAGGCATCGCAAGCCTTGATCGTCCGCAACGAGGCGGTGAACAACGACCGGGGTCTGGGCAAGTTCACTCAGCCGGAAGAGATGAAAACCATCCAGGAAACGCTGCTGGAAATCGCCCGCAGCCGCGGCGTGTTGGAGGCGGCCTTAAAGCAAGTCGGCCCGCCGGCCGACTGCATTCAAGCGGAAAGTTGGCCCACCGATCGCGACATCGAAGCCTGCCGCAAGGCCGTAAAACTCCTCCCGCCCAAGGGCGCCGAATTCGGCAAGACCGAAGTTTTTTATCTTACCGTTCGCGATCACGATCGCAGCCGGGCAATCGCTCTGAATGAAGCGATTTACGACCGCCTGCAAACCCGCTTCCAGCAACTTCGCGACGCCAAGGCACACAGCATGGTCGACGAATTGAGCAAGACCGCGTCACTGGCAAAGGCCGATCTAAGCGAATCGACCGGCCGGCTGGCGGCGGTGGAAACACGCATCGGCGGCGATTTGGCCGAGTTACGCTCGATGCAGGACATCGGCGCTAGTGACAGCGCACTGAGGCGAAGCGTGGAAGAGATCCGCAACCAACTGCGCGAAGCCCGCACAACCGCGAAATCCGACGCGGAATTGCTTTCCGTTTTGCACGCGGCCCAAGACGATCCAGGCCGGTTGGTGGCTGCTCCGAACCGCCTGCTCGAATCTCAACCCGCTCTGAAACGCCTAAAAGACGGCCTCTTGGACGCCCAGCTTGCCACCGCTAAATTGCTGGGCACCCGTTCGGCCGATCATCCCCTGGTTAAAGCCGCGCAGGAGACCGAGGAAGAGATCGGACGGCATTTGCACGACGAACTGGCCCTGGCCATCCGCGGCATGGAGGTCGAAATGCATTTAAACGCCGACAGGCAAAAACTCCTCGAAGATCAATTCGCCGCGGCCACCGGGCGCTTGAACAGCCTGGCCGAAATCCGCGCACAATATGAAACCCAAACCGCCGAGAACCGCAACCGCACCGCCTTGGCCGAACGGGCCGAGCAGAATCTGGCCGAAGCCCAGGCCGTTCTGGCCGGGGCTAAAGTCGCCAGCCTCATCAGTCCCATCGACGCCCCGGACGCGGGCGCCAAACCCATCGGGCCCGGCCGGTCGATCATCGCCATGAGCGGAATCCTGGGCGGATTGATCGTAGGTTTGGGCGTAGTCTTTCTGTCTTTGCCCACAAAGGCGGCGTCGAGCGTACCTGAAGAAAATTCCGCCGGCACAAATCGCCTCTCTCGTTCTACACTTCACGAGAGCGCCGAAAAAACCGACGGCCGCAACGGCTGCGGCGCGCTGACCATCAAAACAGCCCTGGAAAAGATCCACCTCAACGGGATATTCTAAAGGCGCTCGCCGATCGGATTAATCCGCCGCACGTCATATTTAGCCCCCGGTGAAAACACCGGGGGTTTTAGCTGCGAATTCAACCGACGGCGCCACCCGTGGCGCAGCCACATCTTTTATCCACGGCCGCAATCCGGCCGTCACGCCGGCCAGGAAGAAGAGAAGCATGTTGGCCATGGGCACCGCCGATACGTCGTGAAACATGCCGTTGAGGAAATAAACAGCCAATACGACCAGCATGAGCAGCCCCTGTTGGCGAGCCTCAAGCGGCGCGGCATTTGTTATCCACAGGCGCCAGGCGTCGCGGGCCCAAAGAAAAACAATCGCCAAGAACAGGCCCAGCCCGAGCAGACCCGTCTCGGTCAAAAGCGATAGAACCACGTTGTGGGGAATATAGCCGCGGCCCTTTTCCAAAACCAGTTCGGTGGAGCGGTCGGAAAGGTAGTTGGGATGCTCGGTCTTGTATTGCGAGTATCCGCAGCCGAAAACCGGATGATCGAGAAACATGTCCCAGGCGATCTTGGCCAAGACCGGGCGGAGTTCCACCGATTCGGCCGTTCTTCCGGCGTCCAGGTCCCGATCGCGCTTGAAGGCCATCAGCCGATCCCATTGCGTAACGCACAACAGCAGAGCCAAGACCAGTCCTCCGCCCAGGATCGGCAGGCGCCAGTTCCAGGGCATGGCCAGGCCGGCGACAATCGCCAAGGTCAACACGCCGCTCAGCCACACGCTGCGGGTCATGGTGGCGTAAATCGCCGCGAAGAACAAAAGATACAGTGGAATCATCAGCAACTGGCCCGGGCGGCCGAGGCGCGGCCAAATCATCAGTGCCGCGCCCAGGCATATCGACAAGGCGATGCCGTTGCTTATCGGATTCAAAAACGGCCCCCGTGCCCGGCCCACGAACTCCGCCGTGGCCGTAGAGGCGTTGTCGGCAATATACCGCGGGAATACCAACTCCCAGACTTGAAAATATTCCGCCAACGATGTAACAGCCAAATACCCGCCGAAGACCGCCAGGCATACAAAAATCGCCAGTATGTTTTTTTCATTGAACTCGGCCTGACGCACGATCCAATACATGCAAAACGGCATGAGGTAGTAAAGTATCAGCCAGGACACGGGTTGATAATTCAAATAGGCGTAGTCGCCCAAGAACGTGCTTACGACCATCATGCCCGTAAACAGGCAGAGCAATATCTCGGCTTTGCCCAGCGGTTTGGGATCGGCCCAACCCCATCGCCACCAAATGAGATACTGCCCCACCAGAACGATGAGCAATATGCGGTCGGCGGTGAGAGGCACCGGACCCAGGGTGACTTTGAAAAATTCCACGCTGAAGCAGGCCCCGGCCAACATTACCGCCAGGCATCCGGCCAAAAGCCCGCCGCGGCGCAAGAGGATAAATCCCCAGATCAAGCCGGCGATGCCAAGGATAATAGCGATGATTTCCATATCGGATAATTCCCGTTTAATCAACTATTTAGCCCCCGGTGAATACACCGGGGGTTCATGTTCCCGGTGAACATACCGGGGATTGTTCCATCGATGTTCATACAAGTAATATCACAATAAAGTTTAGCCCCGGAGCTTGCTCCGGGAGGAGCGTACTGCAATTATTGGCCGTGCTTTGATGACAAGATATGAATAAATAGTTTATAATGATGATATGATGCCATTTGGCAACGTTTACCGGACGCTGTCCGCGTATGTGCACGACACTCAGGATGCAAACGAATTGGCCGCAATCCGGCACAGCAGCGAAATCGGATTGCCTTACGGTAAAAAAACACATGGGTTGATAAATTGTGCCGGCGGCTTAAAATAGATTTGGCAAATCAGCCTCGTGGCCGTTCCCAAAAAATCGAAAAGAAATGAAAAATAATTCTGACCCCTTTTTGTCCGACCCACATCCCTCTTTCCCTGACAAATATACTGTGCGGGGACGCTGGCTAGTGTTCGTCAGCCTGATTCTAGTCATCCTTATCGAAGTTCTCCCTACTGAGGTAGATCTATTGTCCGTTGCCTGGCGGCACAAGGATATGTCCTTATTCTTGACAACGAAAGCAATCTTTCTGGCAATAATTCTGGTCCCATTGCTCCTCTACATCTGGATTAAAGGGCGCGCAAGAGACGAGCAAAGAGCAAACAACTGGAAGTTGGGCAATTGTCCGCCAAATGGCTCGTGTTACCAATCTGGCCAAGAATAGGCCCCGACAGCTACAACCAACCCCTGATCGGCGATTACCCCATTACCCCCTCAACCTTACGGATTTTGAGAATTAGTAGGGGGATTGATTGACAATTATTAAGCGGATATATATACATAATTAGCCTATATAGTTATTGGAAGATACTATCACACACGATAAATCGAGGCAGCGTTTTTGCCAAGCATAAATGGCCAGCGATAGTCTTATCTGCAACGCCATTTAGCAGTCGCAGACTGTTCTTCTGAAGCTTGGCCCCTTCTTTTCGAGTAAAACAACAACGTCGGACTGCGCGCGCCGGGCTGTCTTAATCGACAAACCAACGGCACGGTACTTAATACCATTCCAGAGGAGCAAACTCATGAAACTGAAGCAAACATTTATAAGCGTTACGGCCTTATTCGGACTGCTAACCACAACGGCCGCAGCGGACACGCTTACACACGGCACAACGACCGTGACCATGGATTTTGTGACCATTGGCAATCCGGGCAACGCCGGCGATACAACCGCACTTCCTAATCCTTGCGGGGCCGTTGCTTACACATATTACATCGGCAAGTACGAAGTGACGGCCGACCAGTGGGCGGCGGTTAGAGCCGCCGATCACAACGTAGGAAATGGGGGTATGTGGAGCGGTTCGCAGCCCACGGCTGATACAAGCTGGTACGAGGCAGCCAAATTCTGCAATTGGCTGACGACGGGTTCTGCGGCAACGGGTGTGTACAGTTTCACAGGTTCGATCACTAATCCCACGGGCGTAACCATCAACCGCTCGTATCGCAACGAGGCAGGAATGGCGTATTTCTTACCCACGGAAGACGAGTGGTACAAGGCAGCGTACTACGATGGCAGCGCGGGCATATACTACGATTATCCCACGGGAAGCAACAGTGTACCGGATGGGATCGACTATCCAGGTGACACGGCCTTTGATGCTGTATTTGATGATGGATACAATCAAGGCCACCCGAATGCGGTTACCAATGCGGGTGTGGCGAGCCCTTACGGCACCATAGGACAGGCTGGCAATGTATGGGAATGGGAAGAGACTGCCATCGATTCGAGTCGTGGGTTGCGCGGCGGCGCTTGGCTCGACTACTCCGACGACGTGGCAACGTGGTGCCGCTATATCGGCGGCATCGACCCGACGGACGAGCGCGGCGCCATAGGTTTCC
>JBEKSO010000170.1:0-8435 GCA_049516935.1 Thermoguttaceae bacterium | reverse complement strand
ATGAACGGCTGATCCTGGAAACGCCTTGGAGTTTGTTTGTAGAAACCATCGGCGAATATGACGAATTCCAAGACTTTAATTTCCGCATCACCGCCCATGCCGGCGTGGGTTATTGGTGGTTTAGAACCCGCCAGGCCTCGTTTAAGACGCGTTTCGGCAGCGGTTTTTCGCACGAAATCGGCGGCCCAAAGGGCCATTATTACACCCCGGAAATGATCGTGGGCGTAGACTACGAACGCCGGGTGAGTTATCGCCAGAAACTCGTGGCCACGGTGGATTACATGCCCAACGAAACGGATTTTACGGAATTCCGCCTCAATAGCCTGGCGGGGTGGGAATTCCTCTTGGATCAAGACACCAATCTCAGCCTGCGCCTGGCGGTGCGGAACCGCTACAACAGTTCGCCCGGCACCGCACTGCCCAACGACTTGGACTACGCGGCCCTGCTATTATGGAAGTTCTGAAAGCATCTGAAATCGGACGTTACATGGGGGTAAAAATATCGCCTAATGACATTAGGGGCGTTTATCAGGACGTTATATACATTCACAATCCATCGTGACAATGAGCAGCGAATCCGTTACAACTTGTACTGCTGAATCGTCCGCCGGGAAACCCGGACAGATGCCCTTGGCCCATACGATTCCCATGGATTCTCAACTATCACCCGCAACCGCCGCTGACCTGACGCCCGATCTATCGGCCGAGGCCGAGCGCGAAAGACTATTTTCGCCCAGTTTTCTGGGGCTTTTGATCACCCAGTTTCTCGGGGCCACAAACGATAACCTATTTCGCTGGCTGGTGGCCTTTATCGGCGGCGACTATGCGGTTAATGATCCTGTATTCAAATGGCTGGTATCTTGGATCAACTCCAATCCGTCCTCTGAAACATACAAGGATATCGCGGTCTCGGCGGGATTGGCCATGCTTGTATTGCCCTTTATTCTTTTGGCCGCGCCCGCCGGATATTTTGCCGATCGTTTCAGTAAACGCACTGTAATAGTCGCTTGCAAGGTCGCTGAAGTGTTGCTCATGATACTTGGCGTGATAGTGATCCTATACGGCAATGTCTGGTTGATGTTTTTCACGCTGTTTTTAATGGGTTCTCACAGCGCGATTTTCGGCCCTTCAAAGTACGGCTCCATCCCGGAAATCGTCCGCTCGGATCGCATCTCCGCAGCCAACGGACTGATCGGCATGACCACTATCATGGCCATCATATTCGGCAGCGTGGGCGCCGGTTATTTATACGAATGGACAAAACCCTTGGGACTTACCAACTGGGGGCTTTGGGCCTCGACGATTATTTGCGTGGCCGTGTGCGGATTGATCACCAGCCTGCCGATCCGCCGGCTGCGCAAGGCGAATCCCTCGCGAAAATTCCCGGTAAATTTCGCCGGCGAAACATATCGCGATATCCGCACGTTGGCGGCAATCCGTCCGCTCTTCCTGGCGGCTTGCGCAAGCACGCTCTTTTGGTCGTTGGGCGGATTGTGCCAAATAAATGTCAATAGCTATGGCAGCATGCACTTGAATTTATCGAAATATTACGTTGGTCTGCTGTTAGGAATTCTCGCCGTCGGCGTGGGAGCCGGCAATGTTTTAGCGGGCATAATTTCACGGCGAAGGATAATTTTGTCGCTGGTGCCGCTGGGGGCCGCCGGCCTGGCCGTTAGCCACATCCTTCTATTCTTTGTGCCCGCTTGCAATGGCTCCCCGCTTTCCGTCGGCTATATCGCCACTGCCGCCTGCCTCTTGCTCCTGGGACTATCGGGCGGATTGTATGACGTGCCCTTACAGGCATATCTGCAATATCACAGCCCTGAAAAAACCCGCGGCGCCATATTCGCCGCCGTCAATTTGATGACTTTTACAGGCACTTTGGCGGCTTCCGTTATTTATATTTTGCTG
Organism: Thermoguttaceae bacterium; assembly: GCA_049516935.1. Lineage (GTDB taxonomy): Bacteria > Planctomycetota > Planctomycetia > Pirellulales > Thermoguttaceae > JBEKIK01. The sequence continues at coordinate 6,524 of JBEKSO010000170.1, read as the reverse complement.
GTCAGCGTGTTGGGATTATCGGGGCGGGCCATCTTCCTGCTGGTCGGCATTTTATTGCTGCCCTTGGTCGTGATCTTAATCCGCTACACGGCCTACGATACCACGCGCATGATCGCAGTGGCATTATGGCGGCTGATGTACCGGACGCGAATCGAGGGGTTGGAAAACGTTCCGGCCGCCGGCGCCCTGATCACGCCCAACCACGTCAGTTACGCCGACGGCCTGATAGTGGGCCTGGCCTGTCCGCGCCACCCGCGGATGCTGGTTTTTGCCGATTACTTCGAGACCCCGTGGCTCCGCTGGTTCGGGCGTTTGGGGCGAGTCATTCTCATCCATCCCGGGCGGAAATCGATAGTCCAGTCGCTGCGCATGGCCCGCGAGGCGTTGCTCGGCGGCGAATTGGTGTGCGTGTTTCCCGAAGGCGGCATTACCCGCACCGGCGAAATGCAGCCCTTCCAGCCCGGGCTGATGAGGATTATCGAAGGCACCGACCTGCCCGTCATTCCGGTGTATGTCGATGGCATGTGGGGCAGCATTTTTAGTTTCGAAGGCGGCAAAGCCTTCTGGAAATTGCCCAAAAAATGGCGATATCCGGTGACGATCCGCTTCGGCAAACCCATATATCATCCCGCCGACATCGAACAAATCCGCCAGGCGGTGGTGGAACTTAGCAAAATGCAGAATGCAGAATGATGAATTCCGAACAAAAAACGCTTGCGGTTTTGCGATAAATCTGAACCGTAAACTGAAAACCGAAAACTGACAACCGATAACTTTAATATGATCCTGCCGCGAAAATTTTTGCGGATGTGCCGCGGGCACATGAGAAAGGCCAAGGCGGCCGACTCGACCGGCGTGGAACTCAGCGGGGCTGGGCTGCTTACCCGCACGCTGGCACTGCGCCCCTTGATGCGCAGGTGCGTGCTTGCGCCTGGCGAGCAATTCGTGGGCGTTTTGCTGCCGCCCTCGGTGGGGGCCGTGGTCGCAAACGCCGCCCTGGCCATCGATCGCCGCATCGCCGTGAATCTGAATTACACGGTCACTTCCGAGGTGATGAACTCCTGCGTCAAGCAGTGCGGAATTCGCCACGTATTGACCAGTCGGCGGATGTTGGAGAAGTTTGATTTTAAAATCGACGCCCAGTTCGTGCCGCTGGAGGATTTTGCGGGAAAGATCACAATCTTTGACAAGATTATTTCCGCGGCCGAGGCGTGGTTGATGCCGGTTTTTTTACTGGAACGCCATTTGGGTTTGACCCGAGTGAAGCCCGACGATTTGCTGACCGTGGTTTTCACCTCCGGTTCGACCGGCCGGCCCAAGGGCGTAATGCTGACGCACAACAACGTGGGCTCGAACGTCGAGGCGATCGACGCGATCATACACCTTCGCGATGACGATGTGTTACTGGGCGTCTTGCCGTTTTTCCATTCTTTCGGCTATACGGTCACGTTGTGGACGGTTTTAACGTTGGCGCTCAAGGGCATCTACCATTTCACGCCCCTGGAGGCCCGGGAGGTGGGAAAACTCTGCCAGCGGCACGGGGCGACGATCATGATCGCCACGCCCACCTTTGTCCGCTCGTATCAGCGCCGCTGCGAGGCGGAGAATTTCAAGACTTTGGAGGTGGTGTTTGCCGGGGCGGAAAAACTGCCCAGCGAACTGGCCGACGCATTCGAGGCGAAATTCAAGGTTCGGCCCATGGAAGGCTACGGGGCGACCGAACTTTCGCCGGTGGTGGCCGGCAATATTCCGCCGGGGCGCGGCCGGACCAGCAAACTCGAAGGCGTGAAAGAAGGCACGGTGGGCCGGCCATTGCCGGGCATCTCGGCCAAGGTGATCGACCTGGACACGGGCGAAGACCTGGGGCCGAATCGGACGGGCATGTTGCTGGTAAAAGGCCCGAACGTGATGAAAGGCTACCTGGCCCGGCCCGACCTCACGGCCGAGGTGATCCGCGACGGCTGGTACATAACGGGCGACGTGGCCGAGATCGACGAAGAGGGATTCATAAAGGTAACGGGGCGGGTGAGCCGGTTCTCGAAGATCGGCGGCGAGATGGTGCCGCACATCCGCGTGGAAGAGGCCATCAACCAGTTGCTGCACATCGATGAAGAAGACCTGCGGGCAGTGGTTACATCGGTGCCTGATCCTAAACGAGGCGAGCGGTTGGTGGTGTTGCACACCGAGTTGGGGCAAAAGCCCGAAGAGATCTGCCGCAAACTGCCCGAGACCGGCCTGCCGCCGCTGTGGATTCCATCGGCCGAAGATTTCCGCCGCGTGGAAGCGATTCCCGTTTTGGGGACCGGCAAGCTGGATTTGAAGCGGGCTAAGGATTTGGCGGTGGAGGTGTTTGGGCGGGAATGAGGGTTCAGGGTTCAGGGTTCGGGGTTCAGGATACAACAGTATGAAGTGAAAGAAAGGGGAATAGTTTCTTGGGGGATTTGGGATTTTTGACGGATTCGAGGGGAAAAAATTTTTACGACCAATGGGGCATGAATTAAGGGGTTGGAAAATAAGGGGTTGCGGCGACGGGTAGGGGCACTCTTAAGTAGGGGAGAAAAAATGTTTTGAGTTTTGCGGGGGACGGTGCGCGCAAATGGATTGCGGGATAAGGAGTTGGAATTTTTCCACACGAGATTTTTGAAAATGAATTATTGGGTAAAAGTGGTGATTTTCTTATTGAGAATGATTCTCAGTGATGAATTTGGAAGTGGTTGGGGGATAAAGAGATGGGGAAAGCGATTAGGGTGTTTGCACCTAGAAAAAGTTGCGCGCGGGGAAATTCATATTCGAGCGGTTTTGGTGTTTTTGGGTGTTTTTGGTGGATTTTGTCCAAATAGAATTTTCGTGAAAAAGGGTGATTGTTGGCCGGGCTATATCCAGAGGTGGTACAAGATAAGAATTTTTAATCGCCACAGAGAACACAAAGAAAACAAAGAGCAGGATGAGGAATGAAGGATGATAAAAGCGGAGAGGTGAAGGCGGAAAATTAAATTAACGGGCAGTGCGCGGGGGACAATCGCCAGAAATACACTGCTGGACCAGCCTGCAGTGGCACCCGAGGGCGTGGATCATGTTACGATACCCTCAGCAATAAGAACTAAGTAGGCTCAGGGAGGCCTAAACACGCCCGCATCCAGAATTCATGATTCTTGTACTGGGCCCCTTTCATCGGCAGAAAATGCATGATAATTGTTCGTAAGGCGGCTGTAGCCCGCCTCCCTGCCTCCTCCAGAGACAACTTGTCCCCTGCAATCTTAAGCGTGCGCTCGTCAAGGGAAGAGCCGTGAGCGATGGCGCTGCGGAGGCTGTACAGGTCGTGTGCCACACGATATGCTTGGTGCCGTTCCTGGGATGGGAACAGCATTGCGTAGTTCAAGGAGAACCGGAAACTCAACTCACTTTTCCGGTCTCGGATGCTTGCAAGAAGCAATGCCTCCATGCCGATAACCGCATCAACGATGCGGTCATGTGGGCGGGTTCGGTTCTCGGCGTCAGCCAGGCGGGAACACGCCATTTCCATCGCTGTTTCTGAGGAGGCGAAAATCAGTTTGGCATGTGCTTTCAGCGGTTCGAACTCATCCACGGTAAGCGAGTAGGTTCCGAAAGGGATGTACTTGTCACCTGCACCCTGGATGTTGAAGAACCCAATCGGGCAAAATGTTACCGGCCGAAAGTGGATATAATCATACCCGACTGGCCCTCCCTTGAATGTCCGCAACGACAGAACGGCCTTGTCGAGAACAACCTTCGCGCGGTCCGCCATCTGATGCCCCGCTGGCCGGTAGTTACTCAGTAGCTTCGGCTCATCCAGTTCGCCCTCAAGTATAAACTCCTGGATACTTGTCGTTCGTGGCCGGATGAATCCAAGCGTGTTGATCGGGCCACCATGGAATTGGGACACCTCTTCCTCACTCAGGCGGCGAATTGTCAGTCCATCGGGGAATGTAAGGGAGTCAGCAGGCATCTTGAAGTTAAGCAGTTGAGCCTGGAACCTGAGGCGGACGGTCTGGCTATCCACGAAGTCGGCGAACTCCTGAACGATGGCATCCACATGCGAGTCGGTCAACTCGAAAGTTTTATGTCGCCACCACAAGTACTGAAGGGCGCTCTGCACGATGTGCGAATGGTTCTTCGCCCAATTGCCCTCGATGCCGCGAAAGCCAACCATGCCGGCATACTCGGGGTGATGGACGGGGAAGGATTCACAGAAGCCTGCACTCGCTTCCTTTATCTGTTTGTCGGCCTCGCGGAAGAGCTTGCTCATATTGGGCCGTGTTTCGAACCTACTGTTCCACTGCGAGTCGCTGACTTTGCGCCATATTTGGTACTGCTCAAAGAACTGCCCTACCAGCGGCTGGAGGTATGGGAGGGAAGTGATGATCGCCTGTCTGAACAACGTCCTAGGTACGACGTGCATCATGGCTATCCATGGGCCGATGGTTACTGCCATTTTACTGGTCCGTCCGGCACCCGCTGTCCACCATTCGGAAGAACGGGAAGGGATTCTGGGAGGATTAATCGAACCATCCCAACAGACGGCAATTCTATTCGAGGAGATTCGATAATCATAGGCCCCCCCGTCATTCATCGAAGTATTATCCGACAGTTCCCCGGCAGGCCCTCTAACTGCACCATTCGCTTGTCTAGAATCATTCATATTTCGATATTCATTTCATTGCTCCATGTTGAGGCCTGACTTTCCAGCCCTGATTAGCATGTTTTCCCATTTCAGAAATCACTTTTTTAACAACACATTCTGGGGGCCAGTTTGTGGATTAGAGTGGGTTGCTGTTTTGGATGAAAAACTAGTGCCCGGAGCAATGTCCACGCTCGCCGTGGGCATGTGGGAAGTGCAGGTAGACCTCAATCATGGCCACGCAAGCGTGGCCATGGCACCGGACGGATTTTTCGGTTCCAAATGCGGGGCGAGAATTTCGATAGAAAAGAACAGGCCTATTTTGTTAGGCAAACAAAATGCCCTCACCCTAGCCCTCTCCCGACCAACCTTCGGTCGGTGCCCGGAGAGGGGACAGAATGGGATAGTGGCCGAGAAAATAGAGTACGGGGTACGGGAGTACGGAAGTATGTAGGCGGTGCGTTTCACGCACCCTACAAGGGTTCGAATTTCAGCCCAGCACTTTTCGCGGGTGTTTTTTTATTGCAAATTGGAAATTGCAAATTGCAAAATGCAAATTGAACAAGAGGAGGAAGGGTTGGCCTGTTGGGCCGGGGTGTGGATTGGTTGGCAATCGGGCAACCCAGGGCGTTGCCCTGGGCTATCATAGCCGAGCCTTTCAGGCTCAAATGGTTGTTGTGTTGATTCGCCCCTGTTCGTTGCCCGGGGCTATCATATTCAAGCCCTTCGGACCTAGATGGTTAGTTTCTACTGACGCATTACTCCATTCGCATTCCCTCGCCAACTATTTTCGCTCTTATCTCTCCACATTCCGGAGGGTGGCCAATTCTGACTCTGGCAATCTACTTCCCGATCTGTTACGCTCATGCAGGTAAAAATAATTTCGACAGAGTTTATCAACACGAAATATAGAAAGACCGAAAATGCGAAACAAAATTCCCAATAATAAATTTCATAATTTCGCCCTTTCGCTTTTTCGTGTTAATTGTTTATCTTTTTGTTAATGTATATAAATAACGCAACCAATCCCTGAAACGTGGAAAAATCGCGATTTGATCCCCAACTAAAATGCTGTCATTATTTACCGCGAAATAGCGAAAAAGCGAAAGCACGAAAGGAGTTGCCAAGATTATTTCGGCATTACAGGCTTTATGGATATGATGGGTCCCTAGACCCAAGGCGATGCCAAGGGCTATCATATTTATGCCATTCGGGCTTATCATGTACATAGTAAGGCGTCAAACTTTAGGCTATTGAAAAAAGGAGATGCAGCATGAGATCGATTTTTGGGATTTCTGGAATGGTTTGGGCGGGAGTTTTGGGGTTGGGGATTGTTATGGGCGTGCAGGCGCGGGGGGAGGAACGGCCGGGGATTTTGGGGATATCGCACGTATCGGTGAAAGTGAGCGACATGGAAAAATCGGTGGCGTTTTATCGCGACTTCCTGGGGTTCGCCGAGGAGTACCGGTTGAACAATCTGAAGGACGGGTCGTTGAGTATGGTGGTTTTTAAGGTGAACGATGATCAGTGCATCCAGTTGACGCCCGGGCTGAAGGAAGGCGAGGATCGCTTGAACCACGTCGCGTTTAAAGTGGCTGACGCGGAGGCCTGGCGGGCGTATTTGGCGAAGCAGGGGATCAAGACGCCGGCGAAGGTTGGGCATGGACAGCACAAAAACGCCAACTTCTCAGTCAAGGATCCGGACAAGTTCACGATCGAGTTTACGGAGGATACGCCGGAGGGCTGGACGGTGCGGGACAAGGGGAAGTTCATGCCGGAGACGCGGATCTCGGATCACATTTCGCACGCGGGGATTGTGGTTACCGACACGCCGGCGACTTTGCATTTTTACGGGGATATTTTGGGGCTCAAGCAGACGCGGCGG
>JBEKSO010000169.1:0-8447 GCA_049516935.1 Thermoguttaceae bacterium | reverse complement strand
CCCGCGCATCGTTTATTGCACGCACGGTCCGGAAAGTTTCGTGCAGCGCCTGATCGAAGCCGGCCTGGACGCCCATCCGCTTGGACGCCCCACCCAAAAACGCCTGTTTTAAAGTTATTCGTTCAACTTTGTTTTAGCGAGCAAAATTATGATGACACCGATTCAAGCCGACGACCAAACACCAAAGATGCCCGATTCTTGGTCGGGCGTAGTCCGAGACGCGGCTCTTCGCGGTTTAGCCCCGGACAAAGGATACGTTGCCGACGATAAAACCTGGAAAAATCTCTGGAATAAGTGGCGCGGCGATCAGAGCGAACCGCCAAAAATCGATTTCGCCAAGGAGATCGTTCTCGTCGCCACGGCAAATGGGCCGAATCAGATGTCCGGAACACCAAGACTTGACAAGGAAGGCGGCGTATTGTTTATGCCGGCCGCTACGCTTTTGGCCGGCCCCGGCTTCGGCTACTTGTTGGCAAGGCTTCCCATCGAAGGCGTCAAGGGCATCAATCTAAAACCCTTTGTCCCTTAAACACCGAGGGGCGGCAGTGTTCGCTCTGCCGCCCCAAGGGTCATATAGTAAGGGAATATCTGTGCAGCAATTTACCAAACGTATTGCAGGTACGCCGTCAGTGCGGTCTGCTCGGATTTGACCAACACGCCGTTGTCCCACGTTTCGTCTATGTTCTGCGAGTTCCATATCAAGTGATGCGATCCGGTGGTGCGAATTCTCGTGTAATCGGCCTGTAAGCCGAGGTTGAGACGATCGCTAAGAGGGATATCGCAAACCAGCGCAACATGAAACTCATCGCCGCCCGTGCTTTCCATCGTGAACCGGTCGCCACCAGAACGACGTAGGTGGTGATCGACGTTATACCCGCCGACTCCGCCATAATCAAATTGGAACAACAAGTCAATCAACCGCCCGCTCCTGCTCTCGATCGTTCTGCGGAGCTGGGCACCGATATAACCCATGTAATATTGCTGGTTCAACGTAAGCCCATCGCCCGGGAATGTATCGCCCGGATTTGGAAGATTAGGTATCGTTCTATCGTTGATAATTTGAACGCCGTTGTAGGCCGTCATGTCGAATCGTTGAAAGCGGAATCCGGCCAAAGGCCAAACTTCAATCGGCATGTTCAGAATACAATCAGAATATTTATAATCCGCTTCCAGCTCGAGTTTTTGTCCATCATTCCACCTTTCCGACGATTTTGACAGGCTAGCAGCAGCTCTATTAGGGCCAGACCAGTCGTAGTCTGACTCAACTCCGTCGATTTGCCGCATCATGGGCGTCAACCACTCGAAGTGGACGTCCCAATCGTTTCTCAGCAATCCAACCTTTAAACCGATCCAGTCTGAATCCAAGGAATAGTTGAGCTTGCTCAACGGAGCAAATTGGGGCCCACCTGGACCTGTGCCGAACTGGTATGATGTGTAGCCGTACATCCGCTGGAATTCGACGTTGGCGTACCACTCCTGACCGGGATCGCAGCAGCAACAGCAGCAATCGCATGCGCATCCCCCGCAGCCTTGGCAACAGTTCCCTTCCGCGGCCGGCGCGGCTTCCTTTGCCGCCGGCGTCTGGGTATCGGCTGTTTCGTAATACTCGGTAAAGTTCAATAAATTGGCGGGCGTTGTCGGCTCCGCAATGACTACCTGCGGCGATCCGGACGCCGAATCCTTGGCGTAAGCGCCTGCCGGCATGCCCATCGCCATCCACACAACGGCCAGGACCAGAGCAACTCTGGAAAAAGTGAAATACACTCGCATGATAATTCCCTCCTTGAGCGAGTTAAATTTGTTCTCGGCAATATGAAATCTGCCTAAAGGACACAATGGACTGGTCCTGATAGAATATGTGTATCATATCCCCGAACCCTCAATACCCGTACTGTCCGAATCGTGCATCGTCTCGACATAAGCGATGAAATTATATTTTTGTGCTTTCGTGGTATAACCAAAAGAATCCGATTATGCGGCAAAACAAATAAATACAGATTATTACTTACAATCGAAATAATCAAAACAGTGTGTTTATTCGTGATTCTCGTGCTATCCGTTATAACTGGAACAATCCAACTTTTTTATCAAACTCGGGATAGCATTAATAAAAAATGTATGCTGCCGGCCTTAGAAGGATTGTTAAAATATCCAGCCTCGGAAGTCTTTAGGGTTTGTTTCTTCCGAATTCGCCGCAGAAACGGGAAAAAAATTAAAGCTAGTCGTGGATTGCAGTTCCACCACATCCGCGGCAGAAATACCTGCGGGCTAATCCGTAGAGACTTAAAAGAGATGTGGTAAATGGCGGGGATTGCATCGACTATTCGGAATATGCCGAAAACACGGATTATTTCAGCTTTTTCCGCAAATTATCACCGCTTTAAGGGCAACAGTCTTGCTCCGATAAATCCGGTATATCTCTAATTCCTTCGCCTACTCATATAAACATTATTTTCACTTCTTACAGCTCGAAAGAGCCTTGCGCACTTCGCTGAGCTGTCCGGCTGACCCCAATTTGCTGTTTTTATGAGCAATATATTCGGCGTAGGCGGCCATGAATAATTTTCCGGGCGGACGCAGGTCGAAATTCGCCGGGTCGTCGCGGAAGGACTCGCGGTGGATCGCGCACCATACCAGCCGGCCGTCGGTATCGATGTTCACCTTGCACACGCCCATCTTGGCGGCGGGCAGATATTGATTCTCATCCACGCCGCTGGCATTTTTCATTTTTCCGCCGGCATTGTTGATCCGCTCGACCCACTCCTTGGGTACGCTGCTCGATCCGTGCATAACCAAAGGAAAATTCTTGGGCACCACCTTTTGAATCTTTTCCAGCACGTCGAAATGCAGGCCCTGCTTGCCTGAGAATTTGAATGCCCCGTGCGAGGTGCCAATGGCCACGGCCAGCGAGTCGCAGCCGCTTTTTTCAATAAATTCAGCGGCTTGGGCCGGATCGGTCAAGCGGACGCTGCCAGTTATGTCTTCTTCCACACCGCCGAGTTGGCCCAATTCGGCCTCGACCACTATGCCCTTGGCATGAGCACGGTCAGCCACGCGGCGGGTAATCTCGATGTTCTTCTTGAACTCCTCGTGCGAGGCGTCGATCATCACCGAACTGTAAAATCCGCTCTCGATACAGTCGTAGCACACTTCTTCGGTGCCATGGTCGAGGTGGACCGCAAAAATAGCCTCCGGAAAGACCTGGTCGGCCGTGCGGATCATGGCCTCCAGAAAACGCTTATCGCTATACTCCCTTGCACCGCGGGAGATCTGAATAATGAACGGGGCGCTTATAGAGGCATTGACCGGCTCCTCGTTCTTTTTTACCTTGCCCAAATTCCCCCGAAACAAACCCACGGTCTGCTCCAGGTTATTGATGTTATATGCCCCCACGGCGTAACGGCCGTAGGCATGTTGGAAAAGCTGTTTGGTGGTGACAATCATGATCTCGACAACTCCTTTAATCCGCTGCCATTCACTTTAGTTGAAACAAATTATTTTACCTCTTGTTTTTATATTCGCCAGGGAGAGCGATTCGATAAAACCATGCCAACTTATACCATCCGATGGGGTGATAGTGTTAAGACCATCGAGTTATTCATAACAATGAAATGGGAATGATTGTTTGTAAAGCCACAACTAGTGGTCACAGGAAAAATGGGCATCTTATGTCTGTTTTTCCATAACTGCGACCCACGGTCACAATTTTACAACATAATTTGAAACATAACCTTATTCACCACAATAAGTTACGTCCACAAAAACTTTCATTGCTCCATACGGCGGCAGGCAGTACAATTACCCCACTTCTATCCATAATATAATAGCCTCAGTCAAGGATGACGGGATTATGAGCACGGAAGCACACGCTCTATCGGGGAATCTCAGCCCCTTCGAACAACTCGGCTACGCCCGGCAGATCATTCAAATCGAGAGCCGGGCCCTCGCTCAGTTGGCCAATCGCTTGGACGCCGATTTTTGCCACGCGGTAAAACTGCTCCACCAATGCCGGGGAAACGTAATCGTTACCGGCATCGGAAAAGCAGGGGTAATTGGACAAAAAATAATGGCCACGCTGGCTTCCACCGGAACGCCCAGCCACTGGCTCCATCCGGCCGAGGCCGTGCACGGCGATTTAGGCCGGATCCACCGCGACGACGTGGTGCTGATCCTTTCTCAAAGCGGCGAAACCGAAGAAATCCTCCGCTTATTGCCGTCGCTAAACGAATTGGGTTTGCCGATTCTGGCCATTACCGGTCAACGCACCAGCACCCTGGGCCAGGCCGCCTCAGTGACCATCGAACTGGGCAACCTGCAAGAGGCCTGCGCATTGGGGCTTGCTCCAACCACCAGCACCACGGCAATGCTGGCCATAGGCGACGCCCTGGCCCTGGTAACCAGCCGGATGCGGCGTTTCGGCCGCGAAGACTTCGCCCGATTTCATCCCGGCGGCAGTCTGGGCAATAAACTCAGCAAGGTCGAGGACCACATGCGTCCCTTGCAGAATTGCCGCCTGGCCGCGGACGACCTAACCGTGCGCGAAGTGCTGATCCGCGTGGGCAAGCCCGGCCGGCGCACAGGCGCCACCATGCTGGTCGATGCCCAAGGCGTGCTATCGGGCATATTCACCGACAGCGATCTGGCCCGGCTCTTCGAGCAACGCCGCGACAAAGATTTGGACGGCCCGATCAGAAGCGTAATGACCCCCAATCCGCTCCGCGCGCAAGCCGGGTCCATGATGACCGACGCCGTGGCAATCATGGCGGAGCGAAAAATCAGCGAATTGCCCGTGGTCGACGCCTTCGACAAGCCGATCGGACTTATCGACATCACCGACGTGGTCGCGCTTTTGCCAAAGGAACCGGCGCCGCCGGAATCTCCAACGCCCAAACCGCCTTCAGATGACGCAACTCCCTCCGTTTCTTTACGCCTTGTGAGCGAACTTGACGATAAATCCGACACTTAACAAGCGGGCAATGAATTGCCCACCCCTGTGTTCCATATCCCCTGATTGCAATTCAGCATGAACCTGGATGACCGCTGCCAATCCATCCGACTGATCCTCTCCGACGTCGACGGCGTACTGACCGACGGCCGCATCATTATCGACAACCAAGGCGTGGAAACCAAGCTATTCCACGTCCGCGACGGCATGGGCATCCATTTATGGCAAAAGGCCGGATACCACTTCGGCCTCGTCACGCTGCGCAGTTCGCAAATCGTCAAGCTCCGTGTTGCCGAGTTGGGCATCGACATCGTCCGGCAAGGCGTAGAAAACAAGCAATTCGCGATGCGGCAGATCCTTGCCGAACTGCGGCTCACGCCGGATCAAGCCTGTTACATCGGCGATGATTTGCCCGACTTGTCCGCCGTGCGTGACGCGGGCCTGGGCGTGGCAGTGGCCGACGCCTGCGATGAACTCCGCAAAGTCGCCCATTATGTCACTATCCAGCGCGGCGGCGCAGGCGCGGTCCGCGAAACCATCGAATTAATCCTAAAATCTCAACACCGTTGGGAGCACTTAATCCGAGCATATTTAAATGATGAAGGATGAAGAATGAATTGAACAACGAAACCGCTTGCGGTTTCGCAATGTGGATTTTAAAAAACCGGCCGGTGATAGAGTGGTCAGTAAACTGACCACCCCCTATCAATATGAAAACCCGACCTGAACCCCGAATCCTGAACCCTGACCCCTGAATCCTCCCCATGCCCCGTCTGTTCCACGCCGCCGTTAGTTTTGCCGTCGTGTTGACGGCTTACTTGATATATGCGCGGGTGGCGGTGCCGCTGATCGAGCCGAGCATCGCCGGGCCATCCGGAACAATCGCCGGGGCCAATCCATCCGAGTCCGGAGACGATCAACGCATCGCACAGTTGGAAAAGCTCTTTCCCCCGGGCACGATGGACCTGAAAAAAACAAAAATCCTGGAAAACGAAAGGGTTAAACTTTTACTTGAAAGCTATCATAATCTCGACGACGGCCGCGTGAAATTGGATCCACCCTTCACAATGGTTTTTTTATGGGACGGGCCTGCCGAGGACGAAGCCCAGCGCCTGCGCCAATCCATCATTCTCCAAGCCTCTGACGGCGCGATCCTCAAATTCGACAAACCCATCGATCTCAGCAGTCTGAAAATCAGCCGGCTGGTGGGCGGATCGTTATTGGGCAATATCACCATCAGTAGTCAGGGAAAATCGCCCGGCCCGGAAGACGACCTGATCATTCACACCAGCGACGTACAATTAAACGAACAAGAAGCGTGGACCCGAAACCAGGTGGATTTCACCTGGGGTAAAAATACCGGTAGCGGCCGGGAAATGCGGATTAAACTGCTTGCTGATCCGTCCAAAGCCGGTATAGACACAAACGCACCCAACGTCTCCGGCATAGAACTCTTCGAGATGCGGCACATCAAAAGTCTGCATCTCGAATCGGCTCCCACTGCCTCTACCGTGGTTTCTCCAACGCCTAATCAAACCAAGGGATTCATGTCTGCGGACGATTTTGGCAATCTGCCGATGGATATATCTTGCGACGGGCCGTTCATTTTCGACGTCGTTAAGCGCGTGGCGACTTTCGCCAAAAATGTCGTTGTCGCGCGGGTGAATCCCAACGGCCCGTCCGATCAGATTCAATCCGATGTGCTCTCGATCTATTTCCTCCCCCGCGACGAGTCCAAACCCGATTCAGATAATACATCCAACCTTGAACCCGAGCGGATCGAGGCCCGCGGCAATCCGGTGCTCATCAATGCGCCCATAGAAAACCTTACCGGCCGGGGCGAGCGATTGGAGTATAACATCAAAACCAAGCTCATCTCTCTGGACGGCAGAACAGAAGTCTCTCTCCTCCAGGGGCCCAACGAGGTCCGCGCCCGCAGCCTGCAATATCAATCGCTGGGACCCGGCCGCTTGGGCCGAGCGGCGGCTCAAGGTCCCGGCTGGCTGCACGGGCAAATGGACAACAATCCCGGGACCCGCATCGAAGCCCGCTGGAACGATAAATTGCGCATCGAACCAAAAGATCAGTACCAAGAGATCTCTTTTACCGGCGGGGCGTTTTTAAACTATCCCGGCTTCGGAACCTTGGAGGCCGGGGATATATTCTTCTGGCTTAAGCAGGAACCCTCGGGCGCCGCCACCGGCCAACCAGGCTTCATGCCCGAGTACATCAAGGCCCAAAAACAGGTAACTATCAACTCATCTCGCCTGACCGCCGCTCTGGAACAACAATTGGAAGTCTGGTTCGTACAAAATGGCGGTGCAAACTCGACTTCATCCCCTACGCCGGCTTTGCCCACCAATCACTCCCAGGCCCCAGTGGCAAATCAAAACCAAGCCGCCCAGGCCGGGCCCGATGCAAATCCGCAACATTTTAAAATCACGGGCGGGAATCTCCAGGCCCGTATGCAATTGCGCGATCGGCAAATCGAAGACATCCTGGATATCGTGATCCAAGACGGCGTGCGCCTGGAAGAATCGCAGACCTCGGCCCCTGATGAACACCCCGTCCTCATCCAGGGCGATCGCCTCCACGGCACCAACCTTTTGGCCCTTAACACGGTGGTCAACGTCACGGGGCGGCCGGCCCGTTGCGAAGCCCGCGGGCTGGAATTGTCCGGCTCGAATATCAATCTGAATCGCGGCATTAACCACCTTTGGATCGAAGGCCCGGGACGAATGGATTATCCCCTTTCCGGCAAATCGTACGGCCAATCGCTGATTCCCGGCCAAACAATGAACATGTCCGGACCAGTGCAGATCAATTGGCAAAAAGGGATGGATTTCGACGGCCGCAGGGCAAAATTCGAGGAATCCGTGTCCGTCGCCACGCCCCAATTCAACTTGCAAACCAAAATCTTGGAAGCCCAATTTAAACGGTCCATGAATTTTTCCGATCCCGGTCTGCAAAACCAAGGCCAGAACGATATCGAGAAACTCCAATGCTGGGGCGGCGTGTTCTTGGAAAAACATTCCTTCGACGACCAACAGCAACCCATCTCCTACGACCGCATGCAAGTGGGCGATCTGGCGGTCAATCTTGAAAACGGCGCCCTATCGGCAGGCGGCCCGGGATGGCTCAACAGGGTCTTCCTCGGCGCCATTGATCGCAAACAAAATCAACCCGGCGCAGGATTGCCCGGCGGGCCTGCCGCGCCCGCCGTCAATAATCTCCCCCCTGGTTCCGACCAGCTTAACAGTCAACTTTATTGCCTGCACGTTCGCTTTCAGGGTGCAATCACCGGCAGTTTTCCCGGTTTGATCAGCGGAAAGAGCAATCAAGGCGAATTAATATTCAAAGACCAAATCCGCGCCGCCTACGCTCCGGTCTTCGATTGGTCGGCAATGATCGACCCCGAAAAACAGGATAAATTAGGACCTAAGGGCATCACATTACACTGTAATATTTTGAAGGTAAACCAGATGCCCCTGTCCGTGGGTAA
>JBEKSO010000168.1:0-8459 GCA_049516935.1 Thermoguttaceae bacterium | reverse complement strand
TGTTTTTTCAGATCTTCCACCTTTTGCTTGAATTCGGGCTTTTCTGTGCCGCTAAATGAGCCCTTGCTGGCGCTGATAATCTCTTTCGGATCCCGAGTATTCGTCCCACCATCTTCCGCTTGCCATATAATCGTTGCCGCGGCGACCGTGGTTTTGCCTCCCTTCGCATCTTTCCCTTGAGGCGGCTTGCTTAATGATGTTACATTCTTTGCATAGAGTTCGTAGAGTTCGTGCGATGGTTGAGACTTGACGAAAATCTCAGAGATCTTCTTCAATTGCTCCTCGCTCAGTTTCAATGCATCCTTGACCTCCCACAGTACAGGATACTCCATGTGGTGAACGCCATCCTGGAAATCAGGCTGGAAATGAAGTTGCCGCCCGAAAATCGCGGGCTTTCCAAAATCGCCAGCGCTGATTTGGCGTTCTATATCGGCCCGCTGTTGAGGGCTGAGAACAGCGACTGTTTTTTCGTCGCATTCCCGCTCGGCCTGCTGAACCTTGACATACGTCTCAATTATCAATTTCTGGTCAATTTGCTCAAAGTTTTCAAGTTCATGCTTCTGCTCTTTGCTTAGCCGGTTGTACCATTGCGGATCATGCATATCATAAAGTAATGCCAACGGCTCATTGTCGTACAGCACAAGCATTCTGAGTTTCGCCAATTGCTCTGCGCTTAGCAGTTCCTCGATCTGCTTGCGCACGGGTTTTGCCTGTTTGCGTATCGTTAGCAAAATTGCCTGTACCTTTCTGTTTCTTTCTTCCGGCGTCGCTTTTACAATTTCTTGATCCGTTTTTCGGCTAAGTTCTTTTTCTTTGGATTGGTATTCGGCCAGGTAACTGCGTTCGATTTCTTTGAGTTTCTTTTCTTGTTCCGCGCTTAGATTCAGTTCTTTGCGTGTCCTATCGTTAAGCAAAGGTTGGTAGAAAGGAAAATCAAGGTCGCTTGGATGCGAAATTGAAATCGACCCCTCCCACTCGAACGATATTGGCCCATTCAAGGCAGGTCCGCTCGACTTTGTAGCTTTGCCATTGTCCGCCGCATTGCTTATGGAAAGCGTGCCGCTGCTGAAGCTCCCGCCGGCAGTTCCGCCCCCGGATTTCGCCTCCGCGCGTGGTTTTTCATTCGCCGGCGTTTTCTCCTGGGCCTCGACTGGCGTGAAAAACACGGTCGGCAATAAGCATGCAAGTATTCCCGCCGCCGCAAGCAGCGATAGATTGCGGCGTGAAAGCACCGGACTAGTTTTACTGGCCGGCTCGAGCATCTTCAGCCTTCTTTTCCAAAACGCGCTAAGCTGCGGATTCCAGCCGACATCGATCAGCGTGGCCCAGGGACCGTATTTGTTTGCCATGGCATTTCCCTTTATTAAGATTATTCAAAGTATTCAAGGTTTCCGTTTTACGGCCTTTCACCACCCGTGCCGAACCAATTCTTCGCGCAGTATATCCTGTTGTTGTGGGGTGAACACGGCAAGCTCTTTCTCGCACATCTCTTGTGATATAAGGCCGACTTTATCTTGCCTGTCTTGAGAAATGAGAGAAATGCGGTTGAGGGCCGTCTTTTGCTGTGCGCTTAAGCCAATTTCCTCCTGAACATGGTCATCCATCAACCTGATGATAGCCCAGCCGTTAAACATGCGGTTTTTCAATTTCGCCAATTGGTCCGGCGTTATCAGGGCTTCGATTTGCCGGCGCACCTGTTTTTGCATCCGCAGCGATTCCTCCCGCAACTCTGGTTGTTTCTTTGTTTGTTCCTCCGGCGGGAGTTTTTGTATTTCCTGGTACAATTTCTGTATGGCATTATCATATTTGCCGGCAATCTCCTTTAGTTGCTTTTCATGGTCGCCGCTTAAGCCTAAACTTCTGCGGATTGCGGGCGAGCTCAACTTATCATAAACGGGTACAAAGTAGTAACCTATTTCATCATCCTCCACGGACCATAGCGCTTGATTGGTGAAACTGCCGGCTGTATAGGTTAGGTGGGCGGTAGTCGACGCTGAGGCAGGCGATTCATCCGCCGCACTTATCACCGCCCCCGACTCGAGGCTTCGGCGATACCGCCGTTCGAATTCGGCCCTAAGTTTTTCCAATTGTTTTTCGCTCAACAATGCCAGGCTGCGGTCGGTCCTTTCTCGCGCATCCCCTTCGGTCCGCTGGATAAATTCCGTATTTAATTGCCACAACTCCTCTTTTTGCCAGGGGGTAACGCCAACCGACTTGAAGACCTGTGGATCCTGGAGCAGTTCAACAGTCATCAAGGGTAAGACGATCTTCTTGTAGCCATCCAGTTGTTGCGGCGTAAGCACTTCCTCCATTTGCTTGCGAACCTCGGTTTTTAATTGCTCCCACTTTCTATTTATTTCTTCTCTCTTCGCTTGTTTTTCGCTCTCGTTTACGGGCAGATTTTCGGCTTCATGGCCAAGATTAGTATGTTCGGAGACATATGCGCGTGAGATTTCGCGCAACTTGTTTTCTTGCTCGGAAGTTATATCAAGTTGTTTTTTTAACTTTGGTTCCCAGATGCCATTATAAGCCGGCAGGTCGATGAAATCGGCCGGCGGGGCCAGAGTCCCGGCGGAAACTCGAGCGCCGCCGGCAGGTTGTTTTGCCTGCGGCTCGGCGGTAGAATTCCCGACATTCCCGACAATTATCATCCCCGCTCCGCTCTTGATCAGCGGTTGTTTTTCATATCCGGGTTTCGCGGCGTCGGCAGGACTAGTTTCAATGAAGGTGATTGTGTTCGTCATAGTATTATCGGGAGTGTTACTATTGATTATTATCCCACCATTGCCGCTTTTGGTCATTTCAGCTCTAACGGACATCATCTCAGATGCGTCAGTAGCTGAAAACTCGCGTCCATGGTTCATAGCCTTTTCGAACTTCTCACGCTGCTGCGGAGTGAGAACTGCTAGCGCCTTTTCTCCGGTTTCATAGGTCGATTTAAATATTGTTTCGAATATTTCGACACGGATACGGAGGAATTCTTTTTGCTGCTCCTCGGAGACGTCGATCTTCTTGAGAATCCGGGAATTCACCAGTAAACGGTACGCCCTTTCATCCAAAGAAATTTTCTTAAGTGTTGCCCATTGTTGCGGCGTGAGAAGCGGGTCGATTTCTTCGCGCATTTGTTTTTCTATCTCTTGCAATTCTCGTTCGGGCTTCATCCTTTGATCATCCACTATCGTTAACTTTGACATTCCCTGTTTTTGCTCGGGAAGTTCCTTTGACGCCATTTGAGAGTATTTTGCACAGATTGCTTTTATTTTGCGGCTAGTCTGAGGACTGAGGTTGAGTTCTTGGTGGATATTCCCCATTGCCAGAGCATCATACACATTAAAAGAATCGTCGCCTCCGGGACGATAAAAGATTTCGGTTCCAATTTCAGAACCGGTAATTTCATTCAGTTTGTCACGCTGCTGGGGGCTGAGCGCGCCGAGGATTTTTTCGGTTTTATTCCGCCCCAATTGCCATGTCTTTATTGTTAATTCCTCGAATAGTCGCTCCAACTCCTTCTTCTGATCCTCACTAATACCAAGTGTTTGATACCACTGGGGATTCAGTTGCAGGGAAAAAACATCATTCTGTAAAACAAAACCTTTTAGCAGTGCCATTTGCTCCCTAGTGAGCAGTTCCTCGATCTGTTTACGAACATCTTTCATTTTTTGCTGGAGTTCCGCAGCCGCCATCTGTATTTTTTTTGGCATCGGCTGTTGAGGCTGCAATGTCTTCGCCTCATCTTCTATTTCTTGATTGTATCTTTTTGAATATTTCTGGAAGTCGTCGGCGATCTCCCGCAATTTCTTCTCTTGTTCGCTAGTGAGCTTGAGTTCCTTGCGAACGAATTCGAACTGCAACTGGTAGTAGCCAGGTAGACCGCCATAGGGATCATTTTTCAACCACAAAGGCATATCAGATTCGGTGGAAGGTTGCTGGTAGCTCCAATATTTATCAGTTGATGCCTTATCGGCCGGCTTCTTTTCCTGGGCCGTCGCCGGGGTGAAAAACACGGTCGGCAATAATCATGCAAGTATTCCCGCCGCCGCAAGCAGCGATAGATTGCGCCGCGAGAGCACCGGACTGGTCTGACTGGCGGGTACGAGCATTGACATGCGCCGTTTCCAAAAGGCGCTAAGCTGCGGACTGCCGCCGACATCGATCAGCGTCGCCCAGGGACCGTATTTATTTGCCATGGCATTTATCCTTTTAGTTTACAGTTCACTGTATACAGTTTACAGTTTACGGTTATTAGTGGGCAGAAAACTGCCCACCCCGTAATTATTTAATATTTTATTTTAATCTCTCATCTCTCATCTCTCATCTCTTATCCCTTCATCCTTCCTTTTCATCCCTCATCCTTTTTTTCATTGCCCGTCAGCCCCGCGGCGATCGCCGCGGCCTGAACCGATGAAGGCTGGGAAGCGTGACTAACCACCTGGACCAGCGTCCGGGCGTAGTCGGCCGGCGGATGACCGCTCTTGGCCATTGCCAATTGGTCGCAGGCCAACTCACGCTCCAGCCGGAGCTGATAGCCCGCCCAATAAACCAGCGGATTGAAAAAATAAACCATCCGCGCGATCTCCACGGGCCATCCCCACAACAGATCATGCCGCTTTATATGCCCTAATTCGTGTAAAATTACCTGCCTGCGCTCGGTCGGATTGAGCGAGCCCATCAACCGGCCGGGCAGTACCAGCCGCGGACACCCCAGTCCGCAAACAAACAACGGGCAGTCGCCGGCGATACACACGGCCGCAGGCACGCGCCGAAGTCCGATCTGTCCGGCCAACGCGGCAACCAGTTCCGTAATCTCCGCACCGGCGGGGACACCCTGTTTGAGTAATTTCGCCAGGCGCAAGCGTTGAGCCAGCAACCGAATAATCTGCAAAAATACAACCGCCAACCAGACGAGTAAAAGCCATGTTTGCCACGTAATCGCCGTGAATATTTTCCAACGCGACTCAGTATGCGATACGGTTTGCGTGCCACGGCTTTCCGTCAATGGAAGGGGATTACTAATCTTCAACCGGTCGATGCCCTGGCTTCGATCCAGCGGCGCTTTATACTCGGCCGATTGATCGATCGGTCTGCTCTCCTGCCAGGAAAGAACTGGAATGGCGAACGTCCAAAAGGGCATCAGCAGAAGCTTGATAGCCACGATCTGCCATAGCCAATAACGGACCGTAGGCGAGGTCCGCCTTAAACACCAGGCGATCAAAGCCGCCAGCACCACGAGCAACGCCGACTGCCAAAGCACGGCCCCCATTATGCCCAGCCAGCCTTGAGACCAACTATTTAGAGTCAGAATTGCATGCAACATGGAGTCGCCTTTTATTGCAAATTGAAAATTGCAAATTTCAAAATGCAAATTGAACAACCATCAAAATTACGCAGTGCTTCACTTCACTCCGTTTTTCTCCCATGTACTATTTATCCCGCGGTTGAGCGATTTTTTGGGCAATCGCACGCAGGGCCTTGAGATCCTTTTCCGAGAGCTTGCCGGATTCGGCAAGGTACGCGACCAACGGGCCAGGTGACCCGCCCAGCATCCCCTCGACGAATTTGTTGATTAATGCCGGGACTACCCTCTTCTCGTCTATTGCCGCGCGGAAGCGGATTGGAGGCTCGCCCGGCGCCCGGGCCAAAAGCCCCTTGGCCTCCAGGCGTTGCAGCGTCTTCAACACCGTGGTCCGAGCCACCGAACGTTCCTGTTTTACCAGGTCGCTGATCTGCCGCTCGGTACACGGTTGATGTTGCCAAACAAGGCGCAGGACTTGGATTTCGAACTCGCCCAGCGAGGCTATAGCTTTGGCCATTGGTGATTCTCCGAATCTTACGGCATGTGTCGTACAACGGTTATTTTACGACTGCTGCCGTAAGATGTCAAGCGAGTATTGAAAAAATTCTGAATAAAAGTTTTTTGGCCAATATTACCCCGATTGGCGGGTGTAAAACATGGGCAATCGAATTCGAATGTCATCCCAAGCAAAACCAAAAATCTTGCAAGAATCCATCTATCAGCAGTCGGACTTCATCCTATAGACATAAAGCCTTCAGCCCGAGCGAATACAGGTGGGATTATTCGTTGCGATCAGGATGGCATTTTCTTTCAGGAAGAGGAAGGCGCCGGTTTTGCTCCCACCGTTTTAGGCCGATGTCTGTACCAACAAACGATCATTAAAACCACCATAGCCAGGCCCAAAATGCTGGGCCACAGCCAGCACCACCAGGCCAGGCCCGCGGCGATGCCGACGGCGTATGGCCGGTCTTTGAGAACGGTTGCCCACGTGCCCCGGCGCAAGCCCAGGATGAACAAACAGACAACGCCCGCCAGGCAAAGCGATGCGGCGATTCGCCCGGCCGGCCCGATATGCTCGGCGGGCTTTATCTCGACCGCGATCGATGTTGCCGGACCTTCGACGGCATAACGGGCGACGTTCTCCGCTTCGCCGAGCCGCTGCCGCCGGTAATCGGCCACCTCGACGGCCACTGGCGATTCCGCCTTCACTTGCGCCCAGGCCTTGGCCAGACCGATCCGCTTGGCAAACTCGGTCTGGCCCTGATCAATGGTTTCGATTTCCTTTTTTAATTTACGCATTGATTCGGAATCGGGCATCAATGCCAGTTTGTGTTGCAACGCCGATAGGGCGGAGTACAAGTATCGTGCTCTAACCTGATACCAACGCAGCGTTTCCTCCACATCGTCTGATAGTAAAAGGTTCTCGGCCGACGCGATAATCTCGGCCGCATTGCGGATACGAATCCACTGCTGGCCATCCCACGTTGTGGTATTTTCGTCTTTCCCGGATTGAACAATTAGAGGTGGCGGGATGGAAACCGTCCATAAAGTCCGCCCTACCGGCAAATCAGCCAACCCGGGGGCGGTTAAATCGCGGGGACCGGAACGAAGCGAATCGGCCAGAACGCCCCGAAACACCACTTCCACGCGCTGCGGCAAGCGCTCGGACGCTAAGGGCAATTTCCACTTGCCCGCACCGTTGGGAATTGGCACGGCCGGCTGCCCGTCTATGGCTGCATGGACCAATTCACATCCCTCGGGCAGATTGATCGGGCAGAAGGTTTGTCCGCCGGGTTCCAGGTCGAATACGGCCGTGCCGTGATAGGCGCCGTCGGCCTGCCAAGCCAGTTGCACGTCGGCCAGGCGCACCTTGGCCGAGCCTGGCGCCGCGGCCTGCGCGTGTAGCACCGCTTTAGGCGTTTCGCCCATAATTTCATAGGCGAAATTGCCTTTCCCATCCTGCAAAGCGGCTAGCGGGGCGGGCAATTCTCCCGGGCGCAATCCGCAAGTTTCCCAATCAGCCGCCTGCCCTTTAAATTGTCGCGGCAGAACCAACCATCGCGAATATTTTTCCGTTTTTTGCAAGCGAATCTCCGGCGCGGCGGGCGATTGGCCGTGCTCGATTTCCAATGCCCCGCCGATGCTGAAACGATATTCGCCCCGCGCCGCCGATTTGGGTTGCACCATCAATCGCCTGGTCTCGCCGGGAATTTCCACAATTTTTACCGTCGCCGGCGGATCGATCACATACGGTTCTTTCCACGATTTGGGCGCCTCGATCCAAAACTGATCGGCCGCGCCATTTGTTACATCAAGTAGAAAATCGGCTTGGGCCATCCATTTCTGCCCGTCGAAATACATGCGAGTAACCTGCGTTGCATCGATCTTCGGCCGGTTAGCGCTCAAACGCACTGCGCCTTGAACAGGGCTCTCGCCTTCCAGGCGGAAGGTTTTCACCAATCGGCCCCGTTCGGAAATGCCCTCATCTTGGCCCTCTCCCAAAGGGAGAGGGGACTTGATTTCTTCCGGTAGCATCAATTCAAGATTGACTGCGGGGCGGCGGAATATCTCGACCGTAGTCAATTCCACGCGGCAGCGAGCCATGCGGAAGTTGGGCAATGCCGTTTTTTCACCGTTTTCCAAGGGAATAACGCCGTGAAGTGAAAGCTGTTGTTTGCCGTCCGCCGGTCCTGTCAGGAAGATGGTGATCGTGCCGCCGGGGTCTTGCGACCATCGCGCCGCCTGCTCGGCGCCTTCCTTGCGCACTGAGGCTTTTACAATTTTCATCGCGGCCGGGGCGGACAACTGGTATTGGAAGACATACCCCGAGGCCACGGTCAGTTGGGCCTCGAAATAAGCCTCGACCTTGTTTTGATCGAAGCTCAGGGCCAGGGTCTGCTCAGCCGTCGTTTCCGCTTCCCACGGCCGGGTCGAGATACTCCAATCCGCCTTATCGCTTTCCAGCCGGTACGCCAGCCGCGGTGGAGATTTGGCAAAATCCCATTTTTTCAGAAATTCCTCAGTCGTCGCCGCTTCCAAGTTGGTCGAGCCTTGCGATTCACATTCCAATATGGGATCGACCGATACGGCCAGCCAGCGTTTGATCTTTTGTGCGTCGAGCGGCTCGATTTGCGGCAGGCGGAATTTACCCGCGCCCGAGGCCCCG
>JBEKSO010000167.1:0-8471 GCA_049516935.1 Thermoguttaceae bacterium | reverse complement strand
ATACAGGTCAACCGCTTGACTGAACGGGTTTTCGCAATTGCCCGCTTCGTCCTTTGCCGCGTCGTGCCGCAATTTCACGGCGGAAACTATCGCCGCTATGCACCAAACTACTGCCAGCGATGCCCATAAAGTATTACGCAGGCCGGGAGTTATCAGTTCTGTCCAGCCAAAGCTGCCCACCATCACCGCACAAATCAGGACGGCCGCAATTATAGCCACGCCCAGGGCCGACCAACTACCGCGCAACCATATATGCGGAAGACCGGGCCACACATATATCGCCCAAGGCTTTTTTCGCATGGCCATCGATCCTCCTTGAATTTTTCGCACTTCGCTCGCTTTGGTGCCATGGCCACGATTGCGTGGCCATGCCGTAGAGTTTTTCGGAACTTCGCATGCCTACGCAAGCGTGGGCATGGCACCCAACCCGACACCCAAACCGTCGTTTCCATACTAGAAAACTACTGGGGGCATCGGCCAAGGAATTGTAACTTCTAAAATAGCCTGAATCAAGGCAACTAAAAGTACCATAGGGGGTTAGGATTGCAGACACCCAGTGAATCTGCAAAACTAAACCGTTATGCAGTACCAATTCTCTTCCGCCGCCGAACGGGCCTTGATTCACGCGGCTAGTTGCACTAGTCGTGCCGATTACGCCGAGATGGCCGCACCGGCCCTGCTTTTGGGATTATTGGCCGAATCGGAATGCCGGGCGGCATTAATGCTAGCAGAACACGGCATAACCGCGGAATCCGTATATCAGCAATGGCCAATATTGCAAATACTGCCACCTGATGGGGGTATTGAGATTACTCTGCCGGGATTTATCACGCCCGAACTTGACCGATCACTTCAAATCGTCAGCCAATCGGTGGCGGAATATATGAATCACCCCATACTGGAGACGGAACATCTGCTTCTCGCCTTGCTGGCAGCCGACGACGAACTGGTACACTGGCTTAACCAGCGGGGGGTGCGATCAGCGGAAATCGAGGCCGATATCCGCAAACGACACGGTTATCGAGAAGGCCCATTGCCTATCGAGACCGATGGGGCTGGTCACTTCGAGGCCGAGGGGGCTGGTCACTTTAGTGACCCAGTTGGCATTCATCCCTCATCCTTCATCCCTCTTCCCTCATCCCTCGCTCCTTTGCGCATCATCGACGCCGCGGCGAATCGGGCCCGGGAAGGTCTGCGCGTGGTCGAGGATTTTGTCCGCTTCGTGCTCGATGACCGGCATCTTACCGAACAATGCAAGCAGTTGCGCCATGATCTGGCCGTTTTGTTGGACCAAATACCCGGCGAACAACTGCTGGCCGCCCGGGAAACCCAGGCCGACGTGGGCACCGCGTTGGCCACGCCGTCCGAAGAACATCGCTCCGATGCGACGGAGGTGCTTCTGGCCAATTTCACCCGGCTGCAAGAATCGCTCCGCAGCCTGGAGGAATTCGGCAAACTGATCGATCCGGTCTGGGCGGCGGAAATTAAACAAATTCGTTACCGCAGCTATACCTTGCATAGGGCGGTGGAAATCACCCAAACCAGCATCAAGCGGCTTGCCAACGCCCGGCTTTACGTGCTCATCGACGGGCGAGCCACGCTCGACGATTTCCGCCAATTGGCTCAAACATTAATCGCTGCCGGAGTACATATAATCCAACTTCGCGATAAGAATCTCGACGACCGGCAACTAGTCGAACGCGGGCGGTTGCTGCGCGAATTGACCCGCGGCACGGATGTACTTTTTATCATGAATGATCGGCCGGACCTGGCGGCGATTTGCCATGCCGATGGAGTTCACCTAGGCCAAGAAAATCTTTCGGTCAAAGACGCCCGGGTGATTGTGGGCGCCGATGCACTTATCGGCGTATCGACGCACACCATCGAGCAGGCCCGGCAGGCGGTTCTCGATGGAGCGAACTACATCGGCGTCGGCCCGACGTTTTCCTCCGACACAAAGCAGTTCGAAAAGTTCCCCGGCCTAGATTTTTTGCGTGCGGTGGCGGCCGAAATCCGCCTGCCGGCTTTTGCTATCGGCGGAATCACGCCCGCCAACTTGCCCCAGGTATTAGCAACCGGAATAAGCCGCGCGGCCGTGAGCGGAGTGATTACCTCCGCCCCCGATCCTGTCTATGTGATGCATGATTTATTGGAACAATTAGGAATCAAGAAAACTTAATCCCTTTAGCCCGGGCACTTCTGCCCGGCTGATTCTCAGCCTTTCAGGCTGGTACTGAATTTCCAACAATCGTTTATCTCAACTATTGAGATGAATATGTTTTAGATAGCATGAATGGTGATTTACCCATTTTGTCAGAATTGTGAACGATCTTAATACACCGGGGGTATCAATTGCAGCTTGATTATGCTTTGCGAAACCACGAGCGGTTTTTTACGCATCCGACGGTTGCGGTTTTATGCGCAATTTATCCCAGACCGATGGGTGGTGCGTAATCATTGCGGCATAATGCGGTTTATCCTATAATGAATATATATTTGTGTGGCCGGAAAGATCTTGTATATTAAACGGCTTGGTTGCTGGGAAATCATTGTTATTGTTTGCGCAACATGTTGTATATTAAGCGGTTGCGTTAATCGGCAGAGAAGTTCGTTATGGCTGAGGTTGTTTGTTAGTGTCATCAATTACTTCCTCAATCTCGCAAAGAATACGCCGGTTTGCCCGGAAGAGTGCCGAAACTGTAACCGGCATCCTGACACTCGTTTTTAAATGGAACGTGAAAGAGACCCTGATCGCCTGGAAAGACTATTTCCGCGAGACCGGTCAGTGGTATCTGGGCAGTGCGGCGGTTCATGCTCTGGCCCTCATTATTCTAGGTTTAATATCCATGGCCAGTTCCAGCGTGGTCACCGGAACCGGAGATGCGGCGGCCCCGTCGTTTAGCGCTACCGAAAGCAGCGAAGTCAGTCCGCCGCCCGCATTCACGCGTTTCGAGGTAGGCGATGCGCCGCTGGAGCCCACCGAGTTGAATCCCGATGCGCTGAGCATGTTCGAGGCCAAGCCTATCGCTCCACAAACGGCGCTTTATTACGACGATTCACCGGAATTCGTCGAAGCCGGGGGCGGATCGCTCACAGATCTGAAAGGGCCGCAACTCGGCGGCTTGGGCGGATTCAGTGTAAAGGACCTGCCCGGTCCGGCCGGAAAAGGCGGCGTGGGCGTAGGTTCCGGATTGGGCGACAAGCCCGGCGTCGGCGGACAAGGTGAAGGTTTGGGTTTCCGCGGCAAGGGGCATCGCGAGGCACTGCTGGGGACGCAAGGCGGGACCAAGGCCTCCGACCGTGCCGTGGGCGCGGCCCTTAACTGGCTCTATCGCCACCAGACCCCTTTAGGCAAATGGAGCCTGGATTTCAGGCACCAGTGCAAAAACGGCACGTGCACCGGGCCGGGTGTAATTCGTTCCGACGAGGCCGCTACATCCATGGCCCTGCTGCCTTTTTTGGCCTACGGATTAACCCATAAATCCAAAAGTATATACCAGCAAAGCATTTCCAAGGGACTAACATGGCTCATCAAAGAACAAACCGCCGATGGCAGCTTGGCCTCCAACTCTGAGCAACCCATGTATGCCCAGGGTCTGGCCACGTTGGCCCTGTGTGAAGCATACGGCATGACCCATGACGAGCATATCGGCGCGGCCGCGCGAAAAGCGGTGGCCTTCATCATCCGCGCGCAAAATCCGTCCACCGGCGGCTGGCGGTATTATCCCGGTCAGCCCGGCGATACTTCTGTCACCGGCTGGCAGGTCATGGCCTTAAAAAGCGCCCAGTTGGCCGGTATAGCCGTGGATTCTTTTGTTTTCGACAACGCAAAAAAATGGTTCCATTCCGTGGCCAAGGGCGAGCACATGGGCTTGTACTCTTACCAACCTTACGACCAGGTGACTCCCACCAGGACTGCCATAGGCATGCTTTGCACTCAGTATTTCGGCATCGATCCCAAGGACCCGGCCATGCTCGAAGGCAAGGCGTATCTTCTGGAAAACCTGCCCGACGACCAAATAATGCGGAACTCATATTATTGGTACTATGCCACCCTGGCCATGCACAATTTCGGCGGTCCGGAATGGGACGCCTGGAACCGCAAGATGCGCCGCGTGCTGATCCTAAGTCAAGAAAAGCAAGGCTGCGCCACGGGCAGTTGGGACCCGCTCGAGCCAAGCTTCGACATTTGGGGCGAAAAAGGCGGCCGCCTGATGACCACCGCCTTTAACTGCCTCACGCTCGAAGTCTATTACCGCTACCTGCCTATCTTCCAAACCGATTCACTGGTGCCCAATCCGCCGAAAGCGAAAGATATGGATCAAGATAAAGACGGGGATAAATCCGAAAAAGACAACGATAAAGTCGAAAAAGACAAGGATGAGGCACTTTAGCCCAATCAACACTAGCCCGAAGCGCAAGCAAGGGATGGCAAACAGTTTACTCTCGCTTGCGCTTCGGGCTGGTGTCTCCGGCATTGTTTAGGCCGCTACCTTTACGCCGATCAACTTCTCCAGGCGATCGACAAACCGCCGCGAACTTTCTTCTTGCGATCCGCAAAAGGCCAGGAAAGTTTTCGCCAAGAACCAACGAAATGAAAACAGCGGATTCAAGAGTCCGGGCTCGAAGTCGCCTTCCCCGATGAAGTTGAACAAATGCACCGTGCTGTCATCGACCAGGCGGATATTTACCGAAAAACAGTCTTTTTCATCGCCGGTCAGTCCCAGGCTTGTAAACGGCCCCAAATCTTCATATTCGTAATTGATTTCCTGGATCTGCCCGAAGGGAATGACCTTGGCGCTCTTGAAAAACCAGAACAACCGCCTGCTGATAACGACCACCTTTCGCTGGGCGTCCACGTCCACACGCCGAAATATCAAAGTCAGCGACAAGAGCCACCCGGCGAGCGAAGTGCATGCGATCAATTCGTCGCCCTCATCCCTGACTTTAGGGCATATCGCCAAAAATCGGCTGCGATACAGCAAACCGTGCAAAACGATAACCAACAACATCCCCGCCAGCACAAGGGCCAGCAACGCCAAGGGATGCATTCCCAGCAGGTTCGTCAGCCAGTCGCGTCCCATAGTTCCACCTCGAACGCAATTTATTTTTTCTCCCCGCCGGGCAAGGTTATTTTGATATTCCGGAAGGCCACCGGGCCGTGGTCGCCTTGAAACATAAGCGGGCCTTCCGCGACTTCTTTACCGGTCAGGCCGCCCGGCGTGGGGCCTTTCATTTCCACGTTCTCCTGGATTACTTGCCCGTTAAGCGTCACCTTTACAAATCGGGCGTTGGCGGTCTTCTCGCCGTCTTCAAAGCGCGGCGCTATAAACTCGACGCTTAGATTCTGCCACTGGCCAGGGGCCTTGGCCGCGTTTAGCTTGGGCGCGGCGGCCTCGTAAATCGCCCCTAAATCGTTCCACGTCATATCTTTTTTCCCGAAACTGTCCAAAATCTGAATCTCGTATTCGCCCATTACATATACGCCGGAGTTCGAGTCCTTGGGGATCATAAACTCCAAATCGATGTTGCAATCGCCGAATTTCACGACGCTATAAATATCCACGCTGTGCGCTTCGCGATTGATAAGTTCGCCGCTCCTCTCCTCGGGCAATGAGACGATCAGTCCCTGGGGATTTTGCGGATCGACTTGGGCCGCCCCCACGGTCCATTTGCTCCGCTCCCGCGGCTGACGCAAGTCCCAGCCTTCCAGATTCTTGCCGTTAAACGGCTCCACGATCTCGCGCGCCGTTCCCCGGGGTTTGGCGGGCTTTTCCTCCGGCGGAGATGAGTTTTCAGCCGGCTGCTTTAAGGTCTTTTCGGGCGTAGATGCTTTTTCTTGCCCAGCGCCCTCTTTCTCTGCGGGTTTTTCCCCTTCCTTTTCAGAAAGGATTTCCCGGTAAGGCTGATGAGCTTTATAGGTCTCCAATTCCTTTTTATAATTCTCGGCGTGGTCCGCGTCTTCCGTTTTTCCGGCTTCAGCCGACTTTTCCGACCACTTGACGGCGTTGTCGAAGTCGCCTGTTTCGGCATAGGCCGCGGCCAGGGTGCTGAGGATGTGCCCTTGTTTGTACTCGGTCAATTTGCAGGCCTCGGTGGCCATTTTAACCGCCCGCTGGCCGTCGCGAAGTTTTTCATCCGGCGATGTGGCCAGCACCCAGGCGAAATTGTTCAACAATCCCGAGTCTTTCGACAGATCTTTGTAGGCTTTTTCATAATCGGCCACGGCCTCGGCCTGGAGCCCCAAATTCAAGTAAGCATTGCCGCGGGCGTATAAAATGTTGGATTCATTCGGATGATCCTTGAGAAATTCCCCATATACGTCGATTGCCTTTCCCGATTGTTTTTGCTGGACGAAAATCATGCCTATTTGCAAAATCGGAAAGGGATTGTTCGGTTCGAGTTTCCGCGCCTTTTCCAGTTGTGCCAGGGCCTCGTCGAATTTGTCCATCTCGGTCAGAATGGCCGCGTAATTGCTAATGGCTGAGATATCCTTGGGACTTAGTTGTACCGCATCTTTGGCGTCGGCCAAGGCCTTTTCCTTGTCGCCCTTTTTCAGATACACCAACGATCGCAGCTTGAGCAAATCGGCGTTGCTCGGATCGAGTGCGGCCGCCTTGTTCAGGTCTTCCAGGGCCTCGTCGAATTTGCCCATGTCGATCAAGATCAGTGCGTAATCGCGAATGGCCGTTACATTCTTGGGCAGCAATTGGACCGCGTCCTTGGCGTCGGCCAAGGCCTTTTCCTTGTCGCCTTTTTCCAGATACAGCGAAGACCGCAGCAATAATAGGTTGGCATTGCTGGGATCAAGTGCAATCGCCTTGTTCAGGTCGTAAATAGCCTCGTCGAGTTTTTTCTGCAATAAATGTATTTGCCTTTTTTGCAGCCAGGGCTCGCTGGAATTCGGGGCCAGTTTCTGGGCCTGATCCAGGGCCGCCAACGCCTCGTCGTACTTTTTCATCGCCGTAAGAACCAACGACTTTAACTCGTAGGTCCCAGGGTTTTCCGAATCCAGTTCAATGGCCTTGTTCAGATCGGATAAAGCCTCGTCATACTTTTCCAGGCCGGCCAAAACTATGCCCCGGGCGCGGATCACGTTGGCGTCGTTGGGGGCCAACCGCACGGCCTCGTTCAGATCGGGCAGGCGCTTTTCCGGATCCTTTTCCATTTCAGCCCGCAATACAAACGCCTTGGAGCGGAGCTGGGGATCGTCGGCGGTGAGTTCGACGGCTTGACTGACGGCCTCCTTCGCCCGCTTTTCATCACCGCCGGGAAGCCCATTCAATTGGGCGATTAATATCAGCGCCTGCGGTTGCTTGGGTTCCAGTTTGATCGACTTCTCCAGGTCGGACAGGGCGAACAGCCTGAAATTCTCCCAGCGCTGATCGGAGCGATTGATTTTTTGAATCGTCGCGGTTACCACCGTTGCCCGCTGCACCAGGGTCGAGGCCAGGAGTTTATTGGCGAACTCGGTGTTCGACTTATCCAGCCCTTTTTCCAGAGCGCTTTCCGTGAGCCGGATCACCTCTCCCCAATCGGTTACCGTGGTAGCCGACAATTTCAGTTCGGTGGCCTTGTCCAGGTCCTCTTGACCGTTGTCGGCCGCCCGGACCGTGGCCGCGGAAAATGCCGCCGCTATAATTAACACCGTGAATATCTTTTTATAATTAAAGGACATGATGAAACCTCCAAAAATCTTCAGTAGAGCCACAAACTCCATGCACAAGCGCCCGGGCTAAAACCATCGATTCGGCGTCAATTATCCGAGAAACAACAAAAGAATGATACACTAGCCGGACCGTATCCGGCAACCGTGGCAAATCATTTTTTCTTGACCTGCTTTTCGTTTTTCAACTTTTCCCGCGGTATTTCCGCTTCGGCCGGTTTGGCTTCGGGGGCGTCGGCTTGCTTGGGTTTGTCAGCCGCTTCCGCGGGCTTGGGCTCGGGTTTTTGCGAAACCTGGCTGCTGTCTAAAAGCATGTAGCCCGCCCAAAAAAACGGATGATTGGCTTTGGGCATATCATCGATTGCGGAGCGTTTGATTCGCGGTTCGGCCTCCAGGTTCAACTGGGTGCCGCTTTCCAGCATCACTGCGCGTTGCCAGGCGTCGGCCGGCGAAGTATGCGGTAATTCCTGGGCGAATTCCCGAACCAGGTCGAAGCTCGATTGCCCGCCCGTGCGCCAGCGGCTAAGCAGTATCGTCCGCGCCCCGCAGGACATTAACCCGCAGGCCGAAAGAAATACTTCATCGCCCGGCATCCCGCGCGGAGGTTTTTTCAAGGCGTCTTCGGCGGCGGTGTGAAAACCGGGCAGAATGATCTGCTCGGGTCCTCCCCAGGGAAGTCCCATCCAGTCGGCCAGCGTTCCGCCCGACTTGCTGTGCTCGATCGGCGCCGGGGTCCAGCCGTAGGGGTCTTGATCGTTTATAGTCAGGTCGTCCAGCACGATCAAGCGGTCGAAAAGCACTTTGA
>JBEKSO010000166.1:0-8493 GCA_049516935.1 Thermoguttaceae bacterium | reverse complement strand
CGGGCATATGCTATCCGCCCACGCTTGCGACGACGGCTGATACCGACGATCGCGTGGTGCCCGGCCACAGTTTTAAATTCATCGCCGAAATGCAACGCGCCCAATCGTGCGACAATCCGGTGCTGATACGCATAGAGACCCGCGCCGGCCACGGCGGGGGCATGCCGGTGAGCAAAAGAATCGAAGAAACCGCCGATTTGTGGGCGTTTTTGGTGAAAATTCTGGGGATGAAATTGCCTGAATAAAGAAAATGAAATGAGATATCACTGATTATCTTGTGTTTAGCGTGGCTGGGTGGAATCAATGATGTCTCCTTTTCATTCCTCTGCGACCTCTGTAGGCGTTTCGCAGGAACGGAGGGTTATCCCCTTAAGACAAGCCAGTTATCTTTGTACTTTGCAAGCTTGCCTTTCATTACACGCTTTTCCTGTCGAAAATGATCGGTGATTGCAGCAACTTCATTGCTTGGAACAATGAAAACATCAGGCATAACTGCAATGTCTTCAAACTTGTTGTTGTAGATGACAAAAACAATGAAGTGGTCCGGCGCGGCAACGACGTTGTTTACCACGAGCGAGGAATACGCTCGAACTGCCTTGACGTCAATGGAAATCGCCTTCTGCGAGCTGTGGACGACTCGAATGTCGATCGACTTCTTGTTGCCTTGGCTCAAGTACGCATCCAGGCCCATTCGAAATAGCTGGGACAATACAAAGTACTCTGCGGCCATACCAGTATTGAAGGAACTTGCACGATGTGTGGTTGATGTCATGGTTTGGGTAGTGGCTTTCGTATAGGTTGAAATGGGACAGGCGCATATATTGGGAAAGCTACACTGTCTTGTATCAAGACATACGACCGATATTGCTTATTATATACACCTGTCCCCTTTATTTTATTCATGCGGAACCATCGAGATCGTTACATCTACGGCCTGCGTGAGACGGTCGAGCACATCGGAGCGAAGCGTTCGCTCGCCTTCCAAAAAATCGCAGAGTAGTGTTGTTGAAATGCCGGCTTCGATCCCTATGTCCTGAAGCGGTCGGCGACTGTGATGGATCGCTCGTCGCAGGTGACCGCTTAGCGTATCTTCCTCGGCCGCTTCGCGCATGCGGGCATCGCGATCGGCCAGATCGGGCAACTCCTGTTCGATCGAGTTGCGATCGCTCTCCATCCGAGCCAATAATTCTTGTGAATTTTGCTTTTCGCTCATGGCATTTGATCCTACCGCAGCGGGCACTGTCAATGACGGGATATAGTAAATTAGCCGGTGAATACGGGATGGGAGACTTTGATGCCGCGAACGAGCATTTCGAATTCTTCGGGATTGGGGGAGGCGGCGTGGCCGATCTCGCGGTCGATGAGTTTGCTTTTATACAAGGCATAAAGACTTGCGGCGAAGCTTTGCATGCCGTCTTCGCAGGTGCGGACCACGTCGGCCAGCTTGGAGTCGTGGTTTTCGGCAATGAGTTTGCGGACAATGGGCGTGGAGATGAGGACTTCGACGGCCGGCACGCGACGCACGCTGTGGGCGGTCGATTTCAGGAGTTTCTGGCAAATGATTGCGCGGAGGTTGTAGACCAGGGATTGGCGGACAATGGGGCGTTCTTCCTCGGGAAACAAGTTGAGTACGCGTTCTATAGTTTGCGGGGCGATGGAGGCGTGGATGGTGCAGAAGACCAGGTGCCCGGTGTCTGCCGCTTGCATGGCCGCCCGAAATGTCTCGGCGTCGCGCATTTCGCCGACCATTATAATATCGGGATCTTCGCGGACGAAGGCCCTTAGCGCGGTGGCGAAATCCCTGACGTTGGCGCCGACCTCGCGCTGGTTGATCAGGCATTTCTTGTCGGTATGGAGGAATTCGATTGGGTCTTCGATGGTGATTATGTGCGCCTGGCGGGTGCAATTAATATGTTCCAGCATGGAAGCGATGGTGGTGCTCTTGCCGGAGCCGGTGGTTCCGGAGACCAACACCAGCCCATCGTTGTAATCGGCGATTTTGGCCACGATCGCGGGCAGATGTAATTCCTTGAAGGAAGGAATGCGGTGGGGGACAATGCGGGCGGACACAGAGATGCCGGACTCCTGCCTGTAGACATTGATGCGGAAGCGTTGCCCGCTTTCAAGTTCATAAGCGAAATCGACCGACCCGTTTGTGATAATTTTACGGCGTTCCTCGGGGCTGAGAAAGGTAAAAACTCGGGTCTCGAAGTCTTCGGCGGGCATCGCCTGGCGCTCGACGATGCGGAGGGTGCCGCCGATCCGCATTCGGGTGCGCTGCCCGGATTTCAAATGAATATCGGACGCTCCCAGCCTGACAGCGGCGCTGAGAAAGGCATCGGCCTCGGCCGATCCCCGATGGGGACGAATTATATCAAATGTAGTCGCGGGTTGCTCGGGGGCGACATGGCTGAGATCGAGCGGTTGACTCTTACTGCTATCATTATCCATAAGCCCATTCCTCGACTTAATGCCACGCTTGCTTATGCTCAATTGTACAACGACAATTGGCACCTGTCTAATGGATTACGGCGCGGGGGAGGGAATGATGGGCGGGAAAAGCGGGTAAGCAATGCGCGACCAATGGTCGCGGCTTTACATGGGAGATGGATTAACGGCGCGAGCAGTTGGAGTATTTTCCATTATTAAACCCCCCGTGTATTCACGGGGGGCTAAATATTAATCAGGATACAATTGATTTACTAATACCGGCCGCGGTAGCTTCTGGCATTTTGATCGGACGTATGCGGGACTTGCTGGGGATCGGGCAACTGGCCTTTACATTCGACGAAGACCAAGAGATCGGCCCGGGCGGGAGTTGTGCCGATAAGCGGAACGCCGGGCACCAGCGGCCTGCCGTCGACCGGCACCGGCAAAGCCACCATGCCCATGCCGATCAAGAGCACGTGTTCGACCGGCCAGCGAAAGCGTTCGTGGAAGCGGTAATGGGTTATTTGCGGCTCTTCGATTTGGATTCGTTGCCTGGACGCGGCCTGGGCAGGCACGTCGAGCATGATGGGAATCATCTTTTCGACCTGATCGATATCGCACTTGACCGTGGCGTCGATCATCCGCCGGTCGCTCGAGAGGAGCGGGCTGAAATCGATGGTAAAACCCTCCTCGACCGAGCCGGGCTGCAATTCGGCGCCGGCGGGCAGATCGGCGCGGAGAATGACATCGCGGGAATATTGCCGGGCGCGCATGGCCGAGACCACAGTGGATTGGCCGTTGTTGACCATCAGATACGGCGAGCTGTGTTCGCGATAGTCGCTGCGGCGGCGCAATTCGGCCAACATAATGGCGGCGTCTTCCTTGGCCAAAAGCCAGGCGCACACGCCGGGGGTTTGCACGGGGACAGGCCGCAGCAAGGGTTCCGCTTTAGCCCGCCAGTTGGGGCTGTCCATGGTTATCACGCGAAGGGCGAAGGTTTGCGTGGCTGCGGCGGTGCTGGTAAAACGGTCCACGAGATCGGCCACGACGGCCTGCATCTCCGGAGTGTGATACACTCGCAACGTGCGATTGTTCGCGCTTAGGAGTCCCAAGGGGTCGGAGTGCCAAGCTTCGTAGCCCGTGTCGCGGAGGATCCAATCGATAATGGCCTGCTCGGGCTTCTTGGTGCTGGTTACCCGGGAGGTGTAGTCGCTGATGTCGTACTCTTTCCAAACCTGACCGCCGTCGTTGGGCAATGAGGCTGGGGCGCCGGTGAATTTCGTCGTGGGTCGAGATGCGATTTTGTTCGCGGCGGATGCGGCGTCTTTGTTTGAGGCGGTCGAGGGGTCTGGGCGAGCGGCATCCGAACGCGCGGCGCCTTGAGCGGCTCCGTATCGACCATATCGATCGGCCTGCGGGCCGGGCGATTGCATGGGCATTTCTCCGGTTTGTTGGCGAGAGGAGTTTGTCCGGGTGTCGTTGTCGCCGACTGGATACTGCCCTTTGGCCTGACAAGTAATAGCCGTTATGAAAAGCGCTGAAAATATATAGTATTTCGCCATGCTTCAGCCTCCTTGCCGAAGTCCGACAGATCGGGAATATGGGGAAACAGGGGTGGCAGTATAGTTTTGCTTGGCTAACGAAGCAAGAGCGATATATTGAAAATATAAGGTGATTAGGGATTTGGGATTAGGGATTAGGGGCTAGGGAGCAGTTTTTTATTGCAAATTGACAATTGCAAATTTCAAATTGCAAATTGAACAAAGATAAGAACTTGTGGCAAGCGGCGGCCTTAAATTACCGGACAAGCCCTCACCCCTGCCCCTCTCCCGAAGGGAGAGGGGACTAGATTAGGGTGGCCGTTACTTCACGCGTTCCAATACTGGGTAGCCGTCATCTACTTCACGCGTTCCAATACTGCGTAGCCATCGTCCATGTGGTCTTTGGTGAAGAAGAGTTTTTCGGCGTCGGGCGAGGCAAGGAAACGGACGAGATTTTCGGTGGTGTCGGTGAAGCGGGGGTTATCGCCTTCGGTTGTGCCTTTGATTTTTCCGGCCTTGATGGCTGCCTCTTTTTGCGCATGGTCCATGCCGGCAATGGCTAATTTGTCGCCTGTAATCTCATACTTGTAAATAAAATACCCGTCGGCCATTGCAGGTTCCCATTTGGCGTCGCCCATGCTTTTAAGCTTCTCAGCATCCAGTCCGGTGATATTCACGTAGTGGTTTTTGCCCAAAACAGTGGTAAAAACCAGGGTATCGCCCTTATCCGGGAGGGGCAATTCGCCGTTTTTATTGTGCGTGATCATTTTTACCCGCAACATGCCGGCGGGGAATTTGTCGCCCGCTTTTCCCACGTGATAATAAGTCACGTCGCCGTCTTTCTCGCGACCGCGCCACACGCCCGCCAGGCCGGGATCGACGGCCGCTTGCTTTGGATCGGACAGCGGATTGTCCGAATCCACACAAGAAGTGAATACAAAACAAAGCAAACCCAAGATCAACACCAGCGATTTTGGAAAGCGTTCCATGGTTCAATCTCCTTCATAAAAAAGTGAAAAGAAACATCTCAAAATAGATACCGATAGCACTGCCGTCTTTGCTGGCAGCGCAGAGGAATTCTTTTAACCTTCTCAGGTTATAGGCGGATTTTGATGAGGAGTATAACGTCTTTTTTAGATAAATATCACCTCCCCAGCAATTTTTTTACTTGCGGCCAGGTGTGGGTGTTGGCTACGTCGTGTTTTGTCAGCCCGCCGCGGCGGGCTTGCATAATGCCGTAGCGCATGGCGTCGAGGCCTTCGGGGCGATGGGCGTCGGTGGAGATGACAATGGGCACGCCAAGGTTTTTCGCGGCGGCGCAGGCCACGTCGTCCAGGTCGAGACGCAGGGGATGTGCGTTTAGTTCCATGAATTTGTGATTATCACGGGCGGCGCGGAGCACGGCGTCCAGATCGACTTCGTACGGCTTGCGCTTCAGCAGCATGCGGCCGGTGGGATGGGCAATCGCGCAAACGTGCGGATTTTCCAGGGCCTCGATCATGCGGCGGGTGATTTGTTCCTTGGGCTGATTGTGCCCGTAATGCACGCTGGCCACGACCCAATCGGCTTGGGCCAGGATATCATCGGGCAGATCGAGTCCGCCGCGTTCGAGGATGTCGACCTCGATGCCCTTTAGCACGGTAATGCCTTTCAGGCGTTTTTTCAGCTTGTCGATTTCGGCCCATTGCTCGAGAACTCGGTCGGCGTTCAGGCCGTTGACCATGGTCACGCGTTTGGAATGGTCGGTGACGGCGATGTATTTTTCGCTGCGGAGTTTCGCAGCCTGGGCCATTTCCTCGATCGTGGCCAGGCCGTCGGTCCAGGTGCTGTGGGTGTGCAAATCGCCGCGGATGTCGGAAAGTACGACGAGTTCGGGGAGTTTTCCGGTGTCGGCCCATTCGAATTCGCGGCGTGCCTCGCGCAATTCCGGGGGGAAGCAGGGCAGGCCCAGGGCGGCGTAAACGTCTTCTTCGCTGCGCCCGGCGATCATTTTTTCGCCGCGAAACACGCCGTATTCGTTGATTTTAAGCCCCTTGTCTTTTGCCCGGCCGCGGAGCACGATGTTGTGCTGCTTCGATCCGGTGAAGTATTGCAGGGCGGCGCCGAACGAAATGGCCGGGACCACACGGAGATCGACTTGTACGCCGCCGGTCAGGCGGATGGACATTTTCGTATCGCCGCGGGCCAGGACCTGGGCCAGCCCGCCGTAATGGGTCAGGTGGTCCATCACTGCATTTGAATTTTTAGCCACGACCAGGAAATCCAGATCGCCCACTGTTTCCTGGCATCGGCGGTAGGAGCCGGCTGCTTCGATTATTTCGATTGCCCGGCAACTGTTCATGTGGCTGAGAATGGATTGGACGTGCTGGTCGGCGTCGGCCCAGAGCATGCGACGGTCGGCTTGGGCGGCGATATCCAGACCTTGCAGAATGGCTTCCTCGCTTTTTGCCCCAAAACCCTTTAGATCGCGGACAAGATGTTTTTGGCAGGCTTCGCGGAGTTGTTCGATGTTGGAGATTTTTAATTCGTGAAACAGAATGGCCGCCCGCTTGGGGCCCAAACCGGGCACGCGGAGGATGGCCAGTACGCTTTCTGGAATTTCGGCGAGAAGCTCATCGAGCATGGGTAGGGAGCCGGTATGCACCAGGGTGGAGATTTTTTCGGCCAGATCTTTGCCGATGCCCTCGATATCAGTTAGCGAGCGATTCGGATCGGCCACGATGTCGGCGGCCGATTCGGGCAGGTCGTGAATCGTGCGTGCGGCGTTGCGATAGGCCCTGACGCGAAACGGATTCGCGTCCTGGAACTCCAGTAGATCGGCGATATGTTCGAAAACGGCGGCTATTTCCACGTTGGTCATAACATGTGCAACTCCACCACGTCTTTATCGTGTAAAATGTAATCGCCTTTTACCTGGGTGCCGTCATGCACGGCCGAGCCCCAGACGCGGGCGAATTTGAGTTTTTCCAGAAAATCCTTGTGCACCATGCCGGCCATCTCCAGCAGGCTGCTGCCACGGCGGAGGGTGAAGGGGCGGTCGCGGTCGGGCTCCTTGGCCGAGGGCAATTTCGAGTATACCCGCACTACGTCCATGGCCTTGTAGATTGCCTCGCGCAGGACCTCCAAGCCGGCGCCGTGTTCGGCGGAGATCACGTACTGGGTAAAGTCCAGGGGCATTAGTTCGTGGAACAGTTCCAGGCGCTGGGGGGCGCCGGGCGAGTCGATTTTGTTGGGCGTTAAAAAAGTTTGCGTGTAGGATAGTCCCACGTCTTGCTCGTCTAAATACGACCTGGCTGCAAGCCGGGTTTTTGTGCGCGACAGGCGATCGAACACGTCCTGGCACTGTTCGATGCAGCCGTCGTTGGCCAGGTCGACCATCAGCAGGGCCAAATCGGCGGGACGAATCAGGCCGTGAAGGCTGGGATCCATGAAATCGGCGGTGATGGGCGGGGTATCGATGAGCTGGACGGTAACGTCTTCCCAAGCCATCATCGCCGGTGCGGGCATGGTGGTTGTAAAGGGATATGGAGCGACTTCGGGCGTGGCGTTGGTAAGCCGGGCCACCAACTGACTCTTGCCCACATTCGGCCCGCCAAGAATAACGACCGTGCCCGCTCCCTGGCGAGGGATTCTCAGCCCGCGTGTTTTTTTCCCGCCGCTTTTTTCAGTGGCCATTTCCTTTTTGGCCTTGCTGATTTTGGCCTTCAGTTCGGCCTGGAGATGGTCGGTTCCCTTGTGCTTGGGAATTTCCTGGAGCATGCGCTGCAGGCATTGCAGTTCTTCCTCGATAGAGGCGGCGCGGCGGTATTCCTCCTCGATTTTGCGATACTGGGGGGTGAGATTTGCGGGCATTTTAGTATCGAACTACTTTATTGAGTATCATATTAATAATTTCGCTAGCCAGCGGTCAGCGAAGGCCGGAAAACTGGCAAAATCCTGCCGGCGGCTGTTAGCCGCCGGCTGTTAAATGTGACATTTATTACCTGAGACTCAATAGCTAATTCATGGAATATTATAATCTGGAGGCAATAATCCCTTAGAATTTAACGAATTATTCGCGGTTCGGCTAGCGGCGGTAAACAGCCTAAATATCGCAAGAAATCGAGCGGCCCGTTTTAAAGCGCTTAAAACGGGCCGGATGGGGTGACTTAATAAGTGGAAGCGGGTTTAATCCCGAGATTCCCGCCAGCCGGCGTTTGTCTGTACCGGGGCAGGCTCGGCAGACAGGACCGGGCGTTTGACCAGATATATCGCCTGGCGCACCGGCGACGAAGTTGTGCGATTATCAGGACTGCTCAACTGGGGTCCGGGAGAGGAATTCAGACGCGTCTCCGGGCGCGGGGGCGAATCGGGGCTTGGGTCGGTCGCGGGCTTGTTGTCCGGAGTAGAGTTGTTGTTATTCGGCAACGACGGTTTAGTCTCTTCGGATGGGCGCTGATCTTGGAATGTCCTGGGCTGTCCCTGTCCATAATCGGAGGAAGGGGCCGGATTCGTGGTTGGCGCGGACGGAGCCGGCATCGAA
>JBEKSO010000165.1:0-8501 GCA_049516935.1 Thermoguttaceae bacterium | reverse complement strand
GGCAGGAATCTCTCGGGGATAGTAGCTTTCGGATGTACCCTCGGCCCGGATGGCGGCTATCGGCAGAATGAAGTCGCCCACCTGGAGCTTGCGTTTCAAGCCGCCGCACTTGCCGAGGAAGAGGACCGCCTTGGGATGGACTGCCGACAACAGATCGCAGATCGTGGCGGCATTCGGCGAACCCATGCCGAAATTGACGATCGTTATCCCGTCCGAGGAAGTGGCGGTCTGCATCGGCTTCAAGCGCCCGCAGATCTCGGCATTTTCGGTTCGTGCGAACTCCTCGGTGTAGGAAATGAAATTGGTCAGCAAGACATAGTGCCCGAAATCGTCCAGCGGGGTGTCCGTATACCGCGGCAACCAGTTCCCTACTATGTCCTCTTTAGTTTTCATGTTGCAGGCTTTCTCTGACACACTCTATCGCCCGCATGTTAGGGGAGTATGAGAGTTCAGTAAGGAATTCGATCACTTGTACTGCAAAGGGATTGTGCAACACAGTGAGAGTACCTGCAAAGTCAAAATGGGATATCCTGAAAAGCGATTCTGTCAATCATTGTCGGGGAATCGCATGAGCGATACTCAACAGAGGGGCTGTTCCGCTCTCGGGTGCGAAAACAGCTTTAGATCGATTCTTCCGCATGCCGATTCCCCGCAGGCTAACAGAGAACTAACTCTTTCCTCGCGAATGCACAACAATTTCGCAGTAGATTCTTGGATTGCCCGCCCGTTCTGACGTTTTTACCGCCGGAGAAGTTGAACATGCGCCGTCGAATTCGCTGGTTCGTCCTGGTACTGGCAATTTCACCGCTCTGGGCGCATGCCGGTGAAGGTGAGTCGCTCCAGGAGATCCGAGAGATCGGAGTGATTCTGAAGGCGCAGCAGCAGGGATCTTCTCTCGGGAACGCTATAGTCCATGGTCTCGACTTCCAGCAGACGCCGATCCTGTGGCAAAAGATCGATGTGCGCGGCGCCGTCTTTTTGGGGTGCAAGTTCGGCGGCAATGACGAAAGCCTGCTTGTCGGACGTGGTGCATTGGTGTTCCCGGGTTTCCGCAACCTCCCTTACGACCCGTACCGATCGGCCCTTTACACGCTGGCCGAATTGTTCGCAACTCGCGGCGACGAGAACGGCCGCAGCTTGGATCGGCAGATCTACGACCACTACGCCAAGTGCGGAAGGTACGCTCCAAACGTTATGGACGCCCTTGCGCAGCGAATTCACGATCATGCCATCGATCGGGCGCTCGGAGAGTATCTTGACATTGATGAAACAGGTGCGCCCCGCCGAAAGGTAGTGGCGATCATGGGCGGCCACAGCAGCCGGCGAGACGATCCCTGCTTCAAAAAAGTCGCCCTTCTGGCCTGCTCTCTGGCAAGGCAGGGCTATTTAGTCTCGACCGGCGGCGGCCCTGGAATGATGGAAGCCGGGAACTTGGGAGCGTATCTGGCGGACTATGGCAAAGAAGCCGTGGAAGATGCCGTAACGACATTGGCCAGTGCGCCGGAGGGCAAGAGTCCGGGGTACTACGAACGAGTCGAAGAGGTCCTCAAGAAATACCCAAAAGGCAAAGACAGCCTGGCAATCCCGACGTGGTTCTACGGTCAGGAGCCCTGCAACATGTTCGGAACCCACGTGGCCAAGTACTTCTCCAACGCAATTCGCGAGGAAACGCTTCTTTCCACCGCGACCTGCGGAGTCGTGTTCACTCCGGGAAGTGCGGGCACCACCCAGGAAGTCTTCATGACCGCCGCCCAAAACCACTATGGTTCGTTCGGATACTATTGCCCGATGGTGTTTCTGGGAACGAGACGTTACGCCGAGGAAACGAAGATCTACGGCTTGCTCAAGGAATTGGCGAAGGGAAGAGAGTACGAAAAGTTCATGGCGATTTCCGATGATTCCGATGAACTCGTCGAGTTCATCATGACTCATCCTCCCCAAAAGGCCCTTCAACAATAGACGCGCGTCCCGCCGTGTCCACCCTTGCATGATTTCCGAACCGTCCGATGTTCTGCCTAATCAATCCGGTCTGCGCTCCGCAGCAGGCGCGCTGGACTTGCAGGATCCTTCGCTCGAGGGCGGAGGGAGGACGAAGGTTCGCTATCTTGTCTTCTTCATGATGTTCATCGCCGTCGCGATCAACTACATGGATCGCGCAAACTTCACCGTCTCGGTTCCGCTCATCGAAAAGCAGTTTGGCTTCGACATCACGCAGATGGGACGCATCTCGTTCATCTGGGGGTTGGCGTATGCGCTCTTTAATTTTCCCGGCGGTTGGTTTGCCGACAAACTCGGCATTCGCAAGGCGGCCTCGTTCGCGCTCGGTTGGTGGTCCATTTTCACCATCCTCAGCGCGGTGGCCTACAGCATGGTTTCCTGGTGCGTCATCCGCGGATTAATGGGCGCCGGCGAAGCGCCGATCTGGCCCATCAACGCCAAGGCCACGAGCACCTGGTCCGCACCGAGCGAGCGCGCCCGCGCCTTCACGCTGGCCGGTTCGGGGCAGTTTGTCGGTTCGGCGATTGGGGTGTATGTTTCGGGATGGATTGTTCACTGGTTCGGTTGGCAATGGACCTTCATCATCTTCGGCGCGCTCGGTCTTCTCTGGGTTCCAATCTGGATTCTCCTCGTCCGCGACACTCCGCAATCGCACCCCTGGATCAACCAGCGCGAACTCCGCTTCATCCAGGGCGTCAGCGGCGCGACCCCTACGCGAAAAAGAGAAACGCACCTCAGCCGCGAGGAGATGAAGAAGGCGGTCGGCGTGATGCTGACACGCAACGGCGTCGGCGTGTTTCTCACCTTTCTCTGCTTCGGCTACGTGCTCTTCACGCTGCTGAACTGGCTCCCCAACTACATGTATGACACTTTTCAACTCTCCATCGTAAAGAGCGCCTCGTGGACGAGCGTGACTTTTGTCGCGGGATTCATCGGCTATCTCGTGTCGGGACCGATCAATGACGGACTCGTCGCGAAGTACGGCCACGCAAAGGGGCGCAAACTCGGCGCCGGGGCGCCGATGGGGATGATGATCGTCATGATGCTGATCGCGCTCGAAACCTCGAAACTCAAGCTCGTCGCCCCGACGGCGGTGCTAATCGGCCTCTCGCTCTTGGTCATGAACGCCAGCGTGGGGGCATGGGCCATCAACGCGGTGGACCTCGCGCCGACGCCAAAGAGTTCCGCCTTTGTCTATGGCGTTTACAACGGAATTCTCAATTTGATGGGAGCCTTCAGCAGCATCATCGTCACCTGGATCGCGAAGAGTCATGGATTCATTTGGGCCTTTTCCAGCGCGGTCGTTTTCATGGCAATCTTTCTCTTCGGGTTGATCGTTGTTATTGACGAGAAGGGAATCGTCCCCGCGAAAGAAGAACTGATCGAACTGGGGTAACGCGTCGGCACATCGCTTTTCGTCGCTGCCCGGCCCTCTAAAGACCATTGATACAAATCGAAAACTGGTATATCCTAACAATTGCTTCGGAGGTTGAACAATATGAATTGCACGCTTAATGACATCGCCAAGATGATCGACCATAGCCTCTTGCATCCTTCAATGACCGTGGAGGAGTTGGAAAAGGGTATCCGCTTGGCGAGGCAGTATCGCGTGGCCAGCGTTTGCGTCTTGCCATACTATCTGAGACGTTGCTCGGAATTGCTCCAAGGATCCGACGTGCTACCGAGCACCGTGATCGGCTTTCCCCACGGCAGCAATACAACAAATGTGAAGCTAACAGAGGCACAACAGGCGATTGACGACGGCGGGGTAGAGTTGGATATGGTTGTGAACATCAGCAAGGTGCTAAGCGGCGACTGGAGGTATGTAAGCGACGAAATCCGAGCGGTCGTTGAACATACTCATGGTTGCGGCGGCAAGGTCAAGGTGATTTTCGAGAACTGCTACCTGCAAAATGAACACAAGATCCGGCTGTGCGAGATCTGCGGCGAACTACGGGCCGACTGGGTCAAGACCTCGACCGGCTTCGGCACGGGCGGCGCCACCGTGGAGGACGTGCTGTTGATGCGCGAGCATTCTCCGCCCCACGTGCAGGTAAAGGCGGCCGGCGGTATTCGCACTCTGGATATGGTGTTGCTCTTGCGTGAAGCGGGCGCCACACGCATCGGCTGCAGCAGGACAGCGGAAGTTCTGGAGGAGTGCCGGCGCCGGCAAGCAGTGGGCTAGATCACATCCGCCATAATTCTAGCGGATGACACGGCCACGCTGGCGTGGACAGCATGCGGCGGTTTTCGCGGGAAAACATGCGCACGGCATCGGCCCGGTTGGGCAGCAAGTCGCTTGACAAACTCGGCCAACGGCCGGCGGCGTCCCGGT
The DNA here is from genome assembly GCA_049516935.1 of Thermoguttaceae bacterium. Taxonomy (GTDB): domain Bacteria; phylum Planctomycetota; class Planctomycetia; order Pirellulales; family Thermoguttaceae; genus JBEKIK01. The sequence continues at coordinate 4,168 of JBEKSO010000165.1, read as the reverse complement.
GGGGCCGCAATCACCGGGCATGGCTGCACTCTGCTTCAAGGACGCGGACGCGAAATGCTCCAATCCGAACTGGACTGATTTCTCCATCACATCGGCCATGCGATACCCGGCCAGGACAATTTGCCGCTCGCCTGTCGCTTTCGCTGTTATAATGTAATCCTCTGCAAGCACTGGCGCCGATTGCTTGCTCGGACCGCCCGTCATTTTGCCGTTGCAATAAACCACTTTCTCCGCGAGTTTCACGCTGGCATCCTTCCACTCCTCAAAAGATGTTTCCGCGTCAAGTTCAGTCAACTTTGATCTCGCGAACTCGGGGCGTTTCTGCAATTCAATTGCCCTACTCAAAGCAGCATTGAGGTCTTCGCTTTCGAGAACCACGTCGTCCCAAAACCAATGGAGTTTCATTGCCGCGGCGTCCGGCCCGGTTTTGATGAAGACAAGGTTCCCGCCTTTATCGCCTTCAGGGTATTCGGTCGTGAAAAGAGACGTGGTATGGCAAGGCTGATGGATGTCGCCGATCAAATGGAAAATCCAGCAGAGGGCTATCGCGCGATTCCGAGGCGTTTCCGATTCGTTTTTCAAGACAGCCAGGTTCTGTTCATAGGCCGCCATGATATTATCTTCGTCCGGCGGCAAGGTCTTGACAGACTCCGGTTGCCCGGCGGGCTTGAAAGGTTCGTCCGTGTAATGCCATTTTGGATGGTTGTACTCTGTGTGCTTCTTGTCGGACCGCACCACGTCCGGCCACTCGGCCGCCAGCATAAAAAGGCCGCAGTCTCTGTTCGCGGCCGGCAAGGACTCCAGTTCGCCGGTCCAGTGCTCCTCATAATACGGATGTTGTTTCAAGAGGGTGATAATTTTCTCGACGGTTTCCGGACTCTTCCGCGACAAGACATCATAGGCAATTACGCCGGAGACTTTGTGGGCGGGTTTGTTGTAGGCAAAGCCCGAAGCCGCCGAGATTGTCACAATCACAAACACACAAGCTGAAATTAGGCGCCGCCGCATGGTTTTCTCCGTCATGTCACATTGTTAGGAACTTCATTGTTTATAAAAATATCGCCGGAAGCAGCGATTCCAAAGAAAACATGATATCCCCTTTATGTAAGGCTTTGATGAGGAATAGTTAGAATTCTGTTAGCGTGAGGAAAAAAGAATATTTCTCGCGGGAATTCGGAATCATCGGTTGTCAGGTTGTGATGGCTAATCTAATCAAACATTTACCAAATACTCATCTACTGCTCATCGTCGCGTAACTATTCGTTGAGAGGATAGGTATCTCAAAGGACAAATTGAGTCTGAACCTATGCACAGGCGTTTCGATATTTAGTTTGTGTGGCGGCAAATACAAGCCGTATTAAAGAGACACAAGGATATGGGCGACTCGTTCAAAGTCTCGTTATGGGATGGAAAACCATGATTAAAAATAGGAAGCTGATTTACCGCGGAAATGGTTTCACGCTTGTCGAGTTGTTGGTTGTAATAGCAATCATCGGCATTCTAATCGGCTTGTTATTGCCCGCCGTGCAAGCGGCGCGTGAATCCGGTCGGAGGATGACCTGCGCCAACCACATGAAACAAATCGGGCTTGCACTTCAGAATTACGCGAATTTGCGCGGCTCTTTCCCGCCCGGGGCCAAACTAAGACCGAACTACCCGGACTTCAATTCCAGCTATGATCCCTGGAGCGAGGCGTCCAGCACTTGGACCAACATGCACGGCACGAGCTGGATACTGGAGATTTTACCGCACATGGAGCAGATGTCTCTCTATAAACAATGGGATTTCAAGAAAAGCGTCGTGGGCAACAAACAGATAGCTTCGGCTGAAATCGAGATACTATATTGCCCCTCTCGCCGCGCCGGATTCCGCCAAGGCGATGAGCAGATTATGTTCCAAAAATGGAGCGGCGGCGGAACCGATTACGGCGGCTGCATTGGCGCACAAAACGCCTGGGACAATCTCTTTTCCACGAAACCCAGCCACAGCTTTGTTCCGGGAAATTATCTTTTCGACATACCCCCTTCCGGCAAAACGCCGGACGGACGCGTCTATTGCCTGGCAGGCATCTTTTTACCCAACCGTCCCACGAAACTAAAAGATATTCGCGATGGACTTTCACATAACATCGCAATCGGCGAAATGCAGCGCGGATTTGGCAATGCACCCATGCCGCCAGGCGAGAACCAGACGTACTGGGTCCCATGCAATACGAGCAACGATGGTTGGGCCGTGGCTGGTCTGTCCACATTATTCGATACGGCCAAGGCCTTTGAAGGCGGCGACTTGGGGCAACAAGGCGGGTTCAACGACAAGTACTTCGAGTCCGCCGGAAGCAATCATCGAGACGGTGCGCATTTCGGAATGGCCGACGGCTCGGTGCATTTCGTCAGCGAAGACATCGATTCGCAGCTTTACTCTTACCTGGGCAGCATAAACGACGGCTGCGGGGCATCCGTTCCTTAGGATTTATCCAAATGATAAACAATTACACTCGGCAAATACTTGGTCACCGCACGCTAATTACCGCATGCCTGCTCGGCTTCATCCTGACTTCAGGCTGCACTCAAAGCACCCGGCCCAAACTGGGCGCCGTCCATGGAAAAGTCGCACTCGACGGAAAGCCGCTGAAGGGCGCCGGAGTCGGTTTCCGGCCCGAGGGCGGAGGACGCGAATCCATGGGCGCTACCGACGACGAGGGAAATTATACGCTTAATTACATCCGCGACATCCAAGGCGCCGCCGTGGGTTGGCATATCGTCCGCATCAGTACGGCCAATCCCCGCGCAGGCAGGCCGGAGTTGGTTCCCAAACAGTACAACACTGAAAGCGCGTTGCGAAAAGAAGTAATTGCGGGAGACAACGTCATTGATTTCGATCTGAAATCGAAATGACATTTTGTGTTGAAATAAATGAAATACTAACTATCGACTCATTACCCTATAACAATCGGAGCGTATTTTATCAGTCATGCTTGATAGCCGGATCAGCGCCGAATCTTTGGTTTGATCCGATAACATGTCCAAGCGAGAAAGGAAAAACATTTCCCGGTGTTTCACCTTTATCCAATGGATCAGCAGTATTTTTGTGATGTTTGGAGGTGGAAAAACAAGCGCCTGCGATCACCGAGAAACATGGGCCCTGTAAGGGCATAAATTGGGATGATAAAGGGAAATCCCGAAAACTCCCAAGTCATTTTACTCAGGATCGCCGCCATTCCCTCCAACCCCGGCAATCAAGCAAAGTAGAATAATTCGTTTTCAATCCGAACGCCGCTGAACAAATATTTCGGACGGTCTGGGAACGAAGAAAATATATTACCACCAGTGTTACTCACGTTTGGCCACTTTTTTAGGAGATGCAGAATGAAGCGACGAAAAATATTACTCGACTTAAGTATCGGCGGATTGAAATGCTTATTTGCTATTGCGGTGTCTCTTGCCTTTATTAGTCATGCGCAGGCGATAGACGTATTAAGCTATTGGTGTTTCAACAATGCCACTGGCACTCCTGGTAATGGAGTTCCTGGCTCTTTTATGCCTGGAACTACGGAAAATTACGATGCGGGTACTTTGACTCTTTCAATCGCATCCGAGGGGGTTTGGAAAAATGATTCCGTGATTAATTTATCAAATTTACTTGGAACCATGGGTGTCGGTACGACTGATACTTGGGGGACTTTTGTCGGCTATACCAACAACGCTCAGCCCGGGTATGCCGCCGGTCAATCACTTTCCGTGTGCGGTAATGCTGCCCATTATGTCGAATTCGATGTGAAAACAACTGATTATCAGCCTCAGGCCATTTCTTATGATACCCGATCGTCTGGCACGGGTTCTCACGAACATGATTGGCAGTATTCTTTGGACTCGGGAACCACCTGGACTAATATTGGAAATTTAACCTGGACGGGTACGGGCAATTTGGTCGAAACTCTTGACCTTTCCTCAATTACAGCCCTCAACAATCAGTCCGATGTTCGTTTTCGTGTCACATACGCTGCTGTAGGAGGTACTGGCGGCACAAATCGCATCGATAACTGGACTCTTACCGGCGCTTCTGCCAGCACACTCACTTTAACATGGAATCCGTCCTCTGGCGCAAACACTTGGGACGCCTCGACCAATAATTGGCTCCACGGCAGCGTTTCTTCCACATATGCCGCAGG
>JBEKSO010000164.1:0-8508 GCA_049516935.1 Thermoguttaceae bacterium | reverse complement strand
GCGCCTCTTGATCGGGCGCGAATTCGTACTTCTTAAAAAGCGTGAAGCAGCCGTAACTTTGGATCGCCGTGCAGAACGACAGGTTGCGAACCACAAGCGGCGCGGTTTCGCCCAGGCGCGAGAGGGCTTCGCAGAGGATTTGCTTGCTTTCGGCGGCGCGGCTGGTGGCGTCGGACTTTTTCTCCGAATCCAAGAGAGTGGACAGGCCGTAAAGCTCTTTGGACCAGAATTCCTGCATCGCGGGCGGGGCCGATGGGATGGGCTTCAAGGCGTCGTCCCTGCGCCCGGCCAGCACATAGAGCATCCTGAGACGTGCCTGCTGGGCCAATTCGTCGGCCGTCTTGGGATTGCTTGGAGTAGCGGCCTCCATGGCCTTGATTGCCGCCGAGAGCTCCTCTTGTTTGTTATCCGGCACGTCGGAGAGGGGCGCATTGTACGAGGCATTTACCACTTGATTGGCGGTATCTTTTGCAGGCCGCTGGTCCGCGGCAGGTTTAACCGCTTGTGAAGCGGCAGGCAGTTCCGATGCGGCAGGATGATAATCTTTTGGGAGCGGATTTGGCGCAGCCGACGGGGGATTTGGCGCAGCCGGCTGGGCTGCGGAGGCCGAGTTTTGGGCCACGCGGTCGGCATTTTGATTTTCGCCGGGCAAGGGATTGCCGCCGATTGGTGGATTGCCGTTGGCTGCCATTGTCTCGCGCTGGGTCTCCCGGCGTTTATAGGCGATGGCAGCGCGGAACTGCTGCATTACCAATGGCCAAAGGGCCGGATCGGTTTGCTTGAGATCTTCCATCAATTTATTCTGGGCGGCCGGATCGAACGTGCCGAGTTGCCGCAATTCTTCCATGATTTCCTGCATGGCTTGGGCGTTGGCCTGGCGATTGGCCTGTGAGCCCTGTGGATTTTGGGTGTTGGCCCGGGACGCATCGGCCGTTGCCGCGGTTGATCTGTCGGAGCCTGGAGATGCCGTTGTTCGGTTGGAGTTTGTCCCTGGCAAATACGGCGGAGAAATGCAGCCGCTTAGGATTATCCCAGTTAGCAAAAGCCCGATGATAAAAGGCAATCTGCTCATGTCGGCATGACGAAAGACAAATTAACGAATGAAAGACCTGGAAAAGCAGGGTGTCAGCCCGATAAGCCACGGAAGAGGGGGGATGGTACTTAAAAGGCATGTTTCGTGCAAGACGGATTTGGAGATTATAATCCCATATTATGGGTGGTTGGCTAATTGCATGAGGGAGATCATTATGCTACATTAGGTGTTAAGAATGGTTTTGCTTAATCCGGCAAGCCTACCCAAAAGTACAGTAGTAGATTTTCCCGTACAATCATTCACTCTCGGTTCCACCCTGTTTTTTTCCGCGAGGCAGCGTTTCCGACACCTTGACGACGATCCTTTGATCACGATTGTCGGTGTCCGCTCATTCAGTCGCTGCCCTGGAACCGAAACGATTCCCTTCCCGAACGCCGCGATTGCGTGCTGCGCCAATTATTAAAAAAAATTGGGTTTGCTCGTTCGCCGGCTTCAATTTGAGTCTTGGAATCGGCTTTTACTCAGATCATTAGAAATTCTTAACTAGTTACTTCGGTAACGAAGGGAATTTGATGAAGAAGTTACATATAAAACCAACATTGATCTTGTTTGTTTTTTGTTTATTTAGCATTGCGGCATCATTGTCGGTCCAGGCGGGCGATCCAGTCATTATACGCGGAGTGGACTTAGAGGATCTATCGGCGGCGAGTAAACCGATCAGCCTGAGCACCCGTACCGCACCGACTTATGCCCATGCATCCGTGGATCTGACATTTGGGCCCGGGTTAGCGGGAAATATCCCTGCTCAACAGGCATTCACACGTGCCGCGGCACGTTGGTCGGCGGTTTTGGCCGATCCGGTGACGTTAAATATAACTGTAGACTACGAGTCTTTGGGTGCGGGGATATTAGGTCAAACCAATGCCACCATGCTTTGGGGCGGTTATTCGGAGGTGCGCGATTTGGTAGCCAACGGGGCCGACTCCGGATCGAGCCGGGAGGCATTGCTGCCGCAACTTCCCACACTCAGTCAGTATTCAATGTATGTACCCTCAAATGTTCCAAGCTGGAGCGGCAATGCCTCGATAACCCAAGCCAATTATCTGGCCCTTGGAGGATACCATCTGATCCCAAGCGATGGCAGCATTACCTTCACGAGCAACTACACCTGGGATTTCGATCCCAGCGATGGGATCAGTCCGGGAACCTTTGATTTCGAAGGGGCCGCCGTGCATGAAATGGGACACATTTTGGGCTTTATGAGCGAAGTTGACAACGTGGATTATTACCTTGGTCAGAATCAAACCGCGGATCCTTATCCTACGCCTTTGGACTTATTCCGCTTTCAAACCGGCGATTTGGGGGCGGGCTTCAATTTCACCACAACGCCGCGGATTATGGCGCCGGGCGGGTCGCAGTCTTTTTACTACGGCGACGGGTCGGTGCCCATGTCCACGGGCGTTTACAACGGCGACGGCAACCAAGCCTCGCACTGGAAGGATAACATGGACTTGGGCATAATGGATCCCACCGCCGCTCCGGAAGAAGTCCTTAATATCTCCCAGAACGATCTGATTGCCATGGATCTGATCGGTTGGGATGTCGTGCCGGAACCTTCGACGATGATATTGCTGCTCATGGCGGGGGCATTGATGCTTGCCGGCCATGCAGGTAAGCGTTTGCGAAGTAGCTGATTTTATACGGGCTATAAGATATTTTGTGTCAAACGGTGTCGTGGACTTCCAGTCCGTGAAGAAACACGGCCAAGATGGCCGTGCCACTTCACCCCGACCCAAAAATCCATTTCTTACGGCCTGCTGCGGCGAATCGGCCCGGCGGCAACGCCAAGGGCCTCCTGCGGGGCGGCCAGACGGAGTACAAGGCGTTCGAGGATCAGTCGCGGGGGCATGGCGCTGTCGCCTTTCAGATCAAGATCGGCGTCGAGCAGCCATTGATAGAGTTGTGCGCCGCGATTGCGTCCCAAGCGGCGGAGTTGCCGTTCGGCTTTTTGCAGCACAAAGGGTTTGACACCGGCTTGTTCCAAGGCTTTGGCCAGGGCGATGCGGCGGCCGGCGGCCTCGGCTTGCAGGACCAGGCGCGTAGCTGCTGCGAAACGCCGCAAGGAAGCGGAAATTTGCGCCAAAATACCCACCGGCTGTTCGCCGGATGCCAGCAGCCGTTCGATTTGTCGCATGGCCTCGGACACATTGCCGTCCAAAGCGGCATCGAGCATTTTCCAGGCAGTTTTTGCCCGCCACCCGCCTACGTAACGGGCCACAAGTTCGGGCGTAATGCGTTTTCCTTCGCCCAGGGTAACGGCCAGTTTGGCGAGTTCCTGATCGAGGAGCCCCAATTCGGAACCGATCAGATCCACAAGTGCGTCGGCAGCGGCCGGCGAGAGCGGCAGATTGTGGCGATCCCGGGCCCAATCGACCAGCCATTTGGTAAGCCGGGCCTCGGCCGGCGCGCCGCATTCGATGGCCAATCCGTCGGCGGCGATCAATTTGTGCAAGCGAGTATTGGCCGGAAAAGAGTCGAGGTCCAAAACCAGCACGCCCGTGCGGCTAGGGCGCAGAACATAGTCTTCTAATTGCTGGCGATAGCGGGAGACGAAGCCGTCGGCCTGTTCGAGCAGCACCAGGCGTTTTACTCCGCCGAACATGGCCACAGTTGCCAGCTCGTCGAGCACGGCGCGCAATTCGGCATTGTCGCCGTCAAAGGCGGTGAAAGAAAATTCTCCTTCCTCGCGGCCGAGGACGGCCTCGCGGAGCTTTAAAAGCGCTTGGCGTCGTAAGAACGACTCAACGCCGTAGATTGCCGATACCGGCCGGGGCGGATGTTTTTCCGCCTGGGAAAGATAGTCCAAGGCATGAAGAGATTTGGCGCTCATGGCGATAATCCACTCATTGTGAGCTTGCCATTTTAACAGTATTTTTTGCAATGGGAAGAGATTTTTGCAGGAAAATCGTTTTATGTTTAAAGGCGCACACGGGAAAGATAATCGGGAGCATCTTTACAATGGCCTGCATAAATTCGCGCTGCATCTCAGGCGGCTGTCGCCCGCCGACAGGTTATTGCGGCGTTATTTTCCCAGGCGAAAAAACCAATGCCGATACGATCAGCCGCCCAGCTCTTGCTGCACTCGCTTCAGATCGGCGTCGACCATCATTCGGGCCAACTCGGGCAGGGAGACAGTGGGTTCCCATTTCAAGATTTGCCGGGCCTTGCTGGCATCGCCGCATAGGGTATTCACATCGGCCGGACGGAGAAGTTTTTGATCGACGCGTACGTGATCGGACCAATTGAGGCCGGCATGTGAAAAGGCCAATTCCAGGAAATCGCGGACGGAGTGTTTTATTCCCGTGGCGATCACATAATCGTCGGGTTTGTCCTGTTGGAGCATGAGCCAACAAGCGCGAACGTAATCGCCCGCGAAGCCCCAGTCGCGCATGGCATCCAGATTACCCATCAGCAATTCCTTTTGCAGGCCGAGTTTGATCCGCGCAATGCCGTAGCTGATTTTGCGGGTAACAAACTCTTTGCCCCGCAGGGGCGATTCGTGATTGAAGAGAATGCCGGAGCAAGCATAGATGTTGTAGCTTTCCCGGTAATTCACGGTAATCCAATGGCCATAAGCCTTGGCCACGCCGTAGGGACTGCGTGGCCAGAAGGGGGTATGCTCGTTTTGGGGTTCCTCGCGGACCTTGCCGAACATTTCGCTGCTGCTGGCCTGATAGAAGCGGATCGTGGGATCGACCAAACGAATGGCTTCCAACATGCGAGCCACGCCCAGGGCGGTGAACTCTCCCGTTAGGATCGGCTGCTGGAAACTGGTGGGCACGAAGCTTTGGGCCGCGAAATTGTAGACTTCGTGGGGCCGCGTTTCATGGATCAAATTGATAATCGACAACTGGTCGAGAAGATCGGCCTGATGCAGCGTCACCTTGTCTTGAATATGCGCGATCCGCTCGAAATTGATCGTGCTCGAACGGCGCACCATGCCGTGGACTTCGTAATTTTTGCCAAGAAGAAATTCGGCCAAATAAGAACCGTCTTGCCCGGTAATTCCAGTGATAAGCGCTCGGCGGGTCATAAAAAACTAGCGGTTAGCGGTTAGTGGTTAGCGCGAAAGCGCATGCGGTTTTAATCAGGCTTTGCAAATTTTGTCGCGGAACAGGGTGATGTTTTTCGTAGCGTTGCGGGTGTCGATTATCAATGGCGCGTAGCGGACGATGACATCGTAATCGTACGCGGAGTGATCGGTGGCAATCAGCACGCAATCCAGACCGGCAAGAAACTCGGGCGTCAAGGGAGTGCTGGTCATGGCCGGCAAGCGGCGATGGCGCCGCATTTTGGGCAAAACCGGGACATGGGGATCATTGTAGGTGACAATCGCCCCGTCGGCAAGGAGCAATTCCATCAATTCGAAGGAAGGGCTTTCCCTGGGATCATCGACGTCTTTCTTGTATGCCACGCCCAGAACGCAGATCTTGCTGCCCCGCAAAGGCTTGCTTTTGTTGTTTAGGGCCTCCTGCAAGCGATTGACCACATATCTGGGCATGAAAGTGTTGATCTCGCCTGCCAGTTCGATAAATCGCGTAACTAGGCCGTGGCGCCGCGCCAACCAGGTCAAGTAAAAAGGATCGATTGGGATGCAGTGTCCGCCCAGGCCCGGCCCGGGATAAAACGCCTGAAACCCAAAGGGCTTTGTTTTAGCGGCCTCGATTACTTCCCAAACGTCTATGCCCATGCGGTCGAAAAGCATCTTCAACTCGTTGACCATGGCAATATTGACGGAGCGATAGGTGTTTTCCATGATTTTGGCCGCTTCGGCGATTTCGCAGCTCGACACCGAAACGACCTTTACCACGGCATTGGCATACAAAAGTGCGGCCAAGCGGCCGCTTTCCGGGTCGATGCCGCCCACCACCTTGGGAATCGATTCGGCCGAGTATTTCGGATTGCCCGGGTCTTCCCGTTCCGGGCTGAATGCCAGAAAGAAATCCTTGCCCGCCTTCAAACCTCCGGCAGTTAAAATCGGCAATATAACTTCGCGGGTTGTTCCCGGATAAGTGGTGCTCTCCAGCACGATCAATTGACCGGGCCGAAGCACTTTGGCAATTTGCCGGGCGGAACTGACGATGTACGTCAGATCGGGATCGCGGGTTTCATTCAAGGGGGTGGGCACGCATATCAGCAAGGCATCGGCTTCGGCGAGCCTCCGCATGTCGGCCGTGGGTTCAAAGTTGCCGTCGCTGACATGATTGGCAATCCACTGGGAAGATATATGCTTGATATAACTTTGACCGGAGCGTAACTTGTCGACCTTGGCCTGGTCGAGGTCAAAACCCATGGTTTTAAATCCGCCTGAAATGAAGGCTCGAATAAGCGGCAATCCCACGTAACCCAAACCAATTACCCCGACCTTTGCGGAGCGATTGCCAATAGCCTCTTCCAATTTGTAGTTCATGGGATTTCCTTACAACGCAATGTATATGTCACTCCTTCAACGATTTGATAAAATCGCCAAGGCAATCAAGAGGAGGCCTATTTTCGCCAAATTACGCAAATATACCCCAGTTTTGTTTTTTATCCCGAAATAAGCAGGTTCCCATTTTACCAGGCGGTAGGCTTGTAACAATAGCTGAAGTATCTACCATGTCAAGAATACACAATGAGTTAAGCCATGTCTTCGTCGAATTTCCCAGATCAGCGAAAAGAGCCTTTGGTATTTGTAGAGGGGCCGATTCACGGCGTAGTATTTAGGCAAGTGCTAATGCACACTGATCGGCGCGGCTGGTTGGCCGAAATCTATCGCGAGGATGAATTACCTTCCGAAATCCATCCCGTAATGGCCTATATCAGCGAAACTCTTCCAGGCATGTCGCGGGGTCCTCATGAACACGCCGCCCAAACCGATTACTTCGCCTTCATCGGCCCGGGCGATTTTGCCCTTTATTTGTGGGATATCCGAGTGGCCTCGCCGACACGGGGCAATCGGATAAAAATGAACGTCGGCCAGTCAAATAAACAAATCGTGATTGTGCCGCCGGGCATTGTCCATGCCTATAAAAATGTGGGATCCGCACCCGGCTGGGTACTCAACGAGCCGAACAGGCTTTATGCAGGTGCCGGACGGCAAGAGGCAGTTGATGAGATTAGGCACGAAAATCTGCCAGACACCCCATTTATTCTGGATTGACTTTTTTCTCTGCAAAAAGTCCCCAATATACATATAATTAAGCTTTGGGCAAACAAGGCAAAGTATTTTGGTTAAGTTTGCCGATTATTTTGACATTGCCGAATAGGTAGTGTTGGCAGGCATTTTCTCGTCTTAATCATCTCGCCCAGACTGCTTACATTCGCGATATTACCAGATCATGCCATTTAGAACATCAGTTAGGACATTTTCAGCAGCGGGGAGTGCGAAACCGCAAGCGGTTTTGTGCGCCGCAATGGTGACATGTTTTTTGTTTGGGGCGGCGGGCTGCCGGTCGTTTGATTTTTATGCCAAGACGTTGATGTCGCCCGTGCCGGGTAATTTGGAGCCGCCGCGAGAGACGTCGATGGTATCCCTTCCCGCTTACCGAGTAGAAGCGCCGGATGTTTTACAAATCGAGGTGCTTAAACTGGTTCCACGTCCGCCTTATCGCATCGATACTTATGATTTGCTGATGATTAGAGCCGCGGGAACGCTACAGGATGCTCCCATAAATGATTATTATCTTGTGGATGAAGAAGGCGAGGTGAATTTGGGAGCCGCTTACGGCAAGATCCGTTTAGCCGGCTTTACAATAGTTGAAGCCACAAAGGTGACGACGGACTTTCTCGGACAAATTCTTAAAGCGCCTGTTGTATCTATCCAACTTATGCGAACCGGGGGAACGCAGCAAATAACCGGCACGTATTTGGTCCAGCAAGACGGCATCGTCAATTTGCGGCAATACGGGGTAGTGAACGTATCGGGCAAAACAGTAAGCGAGATACAAGAGGCGATCGAAAAGCACCTTGAGCAGTATTTCGATTCGCCCGAGGTTACGGTAGACGTCGTCGGATATAACAGCGAGACATACTTTGTGATCCGGGAAAATTCCATCCAAGGCGAAGACGTGGTTCGCTTGCCGATTACCGGAAAAGAGACGGTGTTGGACGCGATCGGCGCAATTGGCGGGATGACGGCGGTATCGAGCCAGCGGGTGTGGATAGCTCGCCCCGTGCCGGGTAGTTTTGGCTGCGAGCAGATATTGCCCATCGACTATCTAGGCATTACCCGGGGCGCCGATTCCTCCACCAACTACCAACTATTGCCGGGCGACCGGGTATTTATCGCCCAGGACGAACTAGTTGCCACTAATTACTTTATCACCAAGCTTGCCCTGCCCATTTATCAACTCCTCAACATTACCCAGTTGGGTACATCTACGACTATAAGTTTACAGACCCTAGGCCGGAAATTTAACAGCCAAACCGGATTG
>JBEKSO010000163.1:0-8513 GCA_049516935.1 Thermoguttaceae bacterium | reverse complement strand
CCGGGCCATGAAGAAAACCGCCTATTTCATCAACATCTCCCGGGGAGCGGTCGTGAACGAGCAGGCGCTGGTTCGGGCCCTGAAGGAGGAATGGATCGCCGGCGCCGGGCTGGACGTAGCGCGGCAGGAACCCTTGCCGTCGAGTCACCCGTTCTGGGACTGCCCAAACCTCATCATAACCTGCCACACCGCCGGATTCGCGCCTCAACGCCGGATCCGGTTAATGGGGCTTCTGGCCGAAAATGTCCGGCGTTACACGAGCGGTCTGCCGCTCCTTAACGTCGTGGATAAACAGCGGGGTTACTAGGCCTCGACAAATCCGAAACAATGCTCTCAGCAAAGGAGGTTATGGTTATGAAGCGACTTGTCCTATCCGCCGTGGTCTGCGCAACGCTGTGCGTTCTATGCACGTCGGCGGCGAAATCGCAACAGGGGCAGGCTGCCGAGCCGGCGAAAATCTACAACACGGTGAAGCAGAAGCTGATCGATGGCAAGCAGGTTGTCGGCGGGACCGTGTTTTCGCCGGACCCTAATGTCTATAGTGCGATGGCTAATGCCGGATTCGATTATCTCTGGATAGAAATGCAGCACAGCCCGCTGTCTTATCAGGATGTGGCCAGGATGATATGGGCCTCCAGAGGTTCTCCGGCGATCCCGTTTATTCGCGTGCCCGATGCAACGGAAGGCGATATCCAGAAAGCGGTCGATATTGGGGCCCTGGGCATCGTCGTTCCCATGGTGGACACGGCCGAGAAGGCCCAGGCTGCGGTGAAGTGGGCCAAATACCCCCCCCAGGGACATCGAAGCCAGGGCGCCGGCCAATATGGCGCGCTCTGGGGAAATGACTACCGCCAGACTGCCAACGACAACATCATTATAGTCATCATGGTTGAGACGCCGCTAGGTGTCGAAAACATAGAGAAAATCGCCGCTGTCCCTGGGGTCGACGTGATTTTTGTCGCCGCCACCGACTTGGGGAGCTTTTCGGGATATCGACAGGGCGAGCCGAAGTATGAAGCCCTGGTTAACAAAGTTCAGAGTGTTGTGCTGAAGACCGGTATAAAGCTGGGGGGACCGCTGGCCTGGAAGGGAAACCGCCAGGGATATAGCTTTTTTCAGGGCCCCGACGACACGGCTCTCGTAAAACTGGGCGCGCAGGCAATCCTGAGGCCCGCCCCTGCTCAGGATACCCGGAAACCAGGGGTTGCTCCCATAGAGGGTTCCGAACCTCGGTAGGCAGATGGCGGACGCGGGATTGAATTATTGCCAGCCGATAAGACCGGTACGCTGAGTCGCGACTGACTGTCGGGTCACGTACATCGGAGTGGCGGAAGCACGGAGATCGACGTACTCCAGGCCAGGGCGATATTGTTGGAAGTTCGGATCGCGCTGCTTCGGGAGGAGTAGAAGTCAAGCCCCGGGAGTAGTCTCGTGACCGCGTCCGCTGCCCGTGCCGCGAGCCGTCGTACTGGGTGCGCGTGTTCCGGATGACCTGACAGATGTGGTCGTGCCGCCCGAGTGTTCGCCATTGTCTCATAATCCCATCCGTATTCCGAGACGTACCAGAATATCACTGATTTCTGATTAAACAGATCGCTGCCGCAACATGGGCTTTGCACCATAAAACCTTCAGTGCATGGTCGAGCGTTTGGTCGATGTCGAAAATCCGGGACGTCTTTTGTGCATGTTGAATTACTTTAATACTGGTTGAATTCATTTAAAACTAATTGGCATATTGCGCGATTTGCCCTGCCGTGAGGGTCTGCCTATTATTTATTGTGTGGTGCAAATTCGTGCCAACGGCAGAGGAGTCACATCATGGCAGAGAAACTTTCAGGCAAAGTATCCGTTGTCACCGGCGCGTCCAAAGGCATCGGATCTTCCATCGCATTGCACCTGGCAGCCGAAGGGGCCGCCGTGGTCGTCAATTACGCATCCAGCAAGGAAGGGGCGGAACGAGTCGTCGCCGAGATCGTCGGCAAGGGGGGCAAGGCCATCGCCGTCCAGGCAAACGTCGCCAAGCAAGCCGATATTCAACGTCTATTCTCCGAGACGAAAAAGGCGTTCGGGAAGATCGACATCCTAGTGAACAACGCCGGCATCTACGAGTTCGCGCCGCTCGAAGACGTGACCGCCGAGCACTTCCACAAAATGTTCGACCTCAATGTGCTGGGACTGATCCTTGCCTCGCAGGAAGCGGTCAAGCATTTTGGCTCCGAAGGCGGCAGCATCGTCAACATCAGTTCGGTGGTTGTAACTGCGGCTCCGCCAAATTCTTCGGTGTACAGCGCAACCAAGGCCGCCGTAGTCGCTGTGACCAGGTCGCTTGCCAAGGAGTTAGCATCTCGCAAGATCCGCGTCAACGCGGTCAATCCCGGTATGGTCGAAACTGAAGGCGTACATGCCGCCGGAATTGCCGAAAGCGATTTCCGCAAACAAGTCGAATCGCAGACGCCGCTTGGCCGAATCGGTCAGCCGCAAGACATCGCGCCTGCCGTCGTTTTTTTGGCGTCGCCCGAAGCCGGCTGGATCACCGGCGAATCGCTTTACATCTCGGGCGGCCTTAGATAATGCCGCCATGAATGACGGACTGACTCACAAAACCAAAACAATACATTGTCCATACCTTTGGCAAAACGTAACGACCGTTTTAGTTTGAGTTCCATGTAATCTCCGCTTCCTTTGCAGGAAACATTGCGAAAGAAGATTAGAACAGGGGGAATTCCCATGTCGAGCATGCGGGCAGTGCAAGTTACCAGCCCGAAGGCCCCGCTTGAACTCGCCAAGCGCGAAATCCCAGAGCCCGGCGCCGGATCCGTGCGCGTCCGAGTCCAGGCTTGCGGCGTCTGCCACAGCGACTCCTTGACAAAAGAGGGACTCTGGCCCGGCATCCAGTATCCGCGCGTACCGGGACATGAGATCGCCGGCATCATCGACGCGCTTGGCGCAGGCGTCGCCGGTTGGACTCCAGGCCAACGAGTCGGAGTCGGTTGGTACGGCGGACACTGCGGGCATTGCGACTCGTGCCGTCGCGGCGATTTCGTCACCTGTCAAATCGCGCCGCAAATCGCCGGCGTCACGTGCGACGGCGGCTACGCGGAATACACGATCGCCTCGGCCCAAGCCTTGGCGCTGATCCCAGAGGGGCTTGCGGCCGTGGACGCCGGACCTCTGATGTGCGCCGGAATCACCACCTTCAACGCGCTTCGCAATAGCGGGGCACGGCCGGGCGATACGGTCGCCGTGCTGGGCGTGGGCGGGCTCGGCCATTTGGCCATTCAATTCGCCGCGAAGATGGGTTTCAGGACGGTTGCCGTAGCGCGAGGCAGCGATAAAGGACCCCTGGCCAGGAAACTTGGCGCCTGGCGTTACCTTGATAGTCAGACCCATGACGCCGCGGCGGAACTGGCCAACTTGGGCGGCGCCAGGATCATCCTCGCCACCGTAACCAACAGCAAAGCGATGAGCGCGGTCTTGGGCGGCCTGGGCGTCAACGGCCGGTTAATCATCCTCGGCGTTCCTGACGAGCCGCTCGAAGTCAACGCGCTTACGCTGATCATGGCGCGCCGGTCGATTGCAGGCTGGCCGTCCGGAACCTCCATCGATTCGCAGGACACGCTCGCGTTCAGCGTGCTCACCGGCGTGCGCGCCATGACCGAAGTCTTTCCGCTGGAACGTGCCGCCGAGGCCTACCAGCGCATGATGAGCGGCAAAGCGCGGTTCCGTGTAGTTCTCACAACCGGGCTTTAGAACAAAAGGAGAATCGACCAACTGGCTCAACAGTACCCATGTAGCCACACTGGCAGTAGAACTTAGCGCATGGAGCTTTTGGCCGGGCAGGACATCTACCGTAACCCATACTTGCCTCGAGGCATATAATGCTACTGTGATATTGGCTGAGGAAAACGGAAATCTCCTCACAGTGTTAAGTTCGGCGCGCGGAGGTAAGAGCGATGACTGGACGCATCGCGTGTTACCAGGTTGCCCCATAAGGAGACTTACCTCATGTCGTCTTCACTCGTTACCGACCTGCTCGATGTCCTTGATAAAATGGCCGGGGGATTACACCCCGGTTTCCGGCCCGTTCACGCCAAGGGCCTGATGTATTCCGGCGTGTTCACACCTTCGCCCGACGCGGCGAAACTGACCCGCGCTCCGCACGCTGCCCGGCCGTCCACCCCGGTTACCGTGCGGTTCTCATTGTCGGCGGGGATTCCGAGCGTCGCCGACAACGACCCGATGGGCGCCAGCCCGCAGGGCATGGCCGTCCGGTTCCACCTGGCCCAGCACGTCCACACTGACATTATCGCCCATTCGCACAACGGATTTCCGGCCCGAACCGGAGAGGAGTTCCTGGAATTTATTCAAGCGGCGATTGCGAGCGGTCCGGGCGGTCCGAGCCCGCCGCCCATAGTGGCGTTTCTGGCGGCCCACCCGGCGGCAAAGGCTTTCGTCGAGACCCCCAAGCCGATCCCGACGAGCTACGCCCGGCAGGCGTACTTCGCCATCACCGCGTTTAAGTTTACAAATTCGGCCGGCCAGAGCCGGTTCGGCCGGTTCCGCCTCCGACCCGAAGCCGGGACAGAATTCCTGACTCCCGAGCAGGCGGCGAGTAAGTCGGCCAACTTCCTCGCCGCCGAACTGTTCCAGCGCCTGGCAAAGGGACCGGCCGTGTTCCGCGTGCTTGTACAGTTGGCCGAGGCGGGGGATAACATCAACGACTCCACATCCATCTGGCCGGAGAGCCGGCCGGAGGTCGATTTCGGCGCACTGGCCATCACCCAGCGCGTGGACGAGTTGGACCCGGAACGGCGAAAGATCATCTTCGATCCCGTGCCGCGGGTGGACGGGATTGACTCGGCGGGCGACCCGCTGACCGAAGTTCGCTCGGAGCTTTACCTGCAAAGCGGCAGGCGGCGACGGGCCGCCGCGGCGCAGTGACCGCCTTGGACCGAGTTCAGGATTTATTGAGTCTCAGATAAACAATGCCGCATGAAAAGTCAGAGCCAAGGCGTGTTGCCCCGGGAATTCCGGGCCGACACGGCCCGGCTCTGAGGGTAAAACGCGACATTCATTACCTGAGACTCAATACCCGCAACGCCAAAAGCACCCGTGCCGCGGATGTCGCCCGGGCTGTCAACGCATGTACTTCGGCATGAGCAGGTTGGCGCCCTAAATGGAGGCGACGGTCGTTGCCGCCGCCATGGTGTGCAAGTGCGATGATTTTGGAAGCGTTGGTCAATATCGAACAGATATGGATTTATGGAGTAAATAATGACCATCGAACACTATCAAAACCTCGTGATTGGCAGTGGGGAAGCGGGAAAAATTCTCGCCTGGAACCTGGCGAAGATGGGCCAGAAAACCGCCGTGGTCGAACGATCGATGGTCGGCGGCTCCTGTCCGAATGTGTCCTGCCTGCCGAGCAAAAATGTCATTTATAGCGCCAAGGCCGTTTCACTCGTGGATCCAAACGCCGGCCTGGGAGTCGTGACCGGAACGCTGCGCGTCGACATGGCCGGTGTCGCCCGCCGCAAACGAAAAATGATCGAAGGACTGATGGAACTTCACCACGGCTACTTCAAGGCAAGCGGTGCGGAGCTGGTAATGGGCGATGCTCGCTTCACCGAGTCGAAAACGGCGCAAGTGGCGCTGAATGCCGGCGGCACGCGTCTGCTGCGCGGCGATCGCGTTTTTTTGGACGTCGGCTCTCGCGCCGGCATGCCCGACGTGCCCGGACTCGCCGCCGCCGGGCCGATGACGCACGTCGAAGCGCTCAACCTCGAGCGCTTGCCCGATCATCTCGTCATTCTCGGTGGCGGCTACGTCGGTCTGGAATTCGCCCAGGCGATGCGCCGCTTCGGCAGCCGAGTGACGATCATCCAGCGCGGCCGGCAACTCCTCGCACGGGAAGATCCCGACGTGGCGGACGCGATGCTGGAACTGATGAAGGATGAAGGCATAGATGTCTTATTGCAAGCGGAGGCGTCGAATGTCGCGGGCCGTTCAGGCGCAAGCGTGAAAGTCCGGGTGCGCTGGGGTGTAACGGAAAGAACCCTCGAAGCCTCCGACATTCTGGTGGCGGCCGGCCGGACGCCCAACACCGATCGGCTGGACGCGGCCAAGGCGGGCGTCGACCTGGATGCGCGCGGCTACGTTCGCGTCAACGAGAAGCTCCAGACCAGCGCCGCGGATGTTTGGGCGATGGGCGACTGCGCCGGCAGTCCGCAGTTCACGCACGTCGGCTTCGACGATTTTCGCGTGGTCCTCGACAACCTCGCCGGCGGCAACCGCACCACGCGCGGCCGCCTCATTCCGTATTGCCTGTTCACCGACCCGGAACTGGCCCATGTCGGCATGAATGAATCCGAAGCCAAGGCTAAGAAACTGCCTTACCGCATCGCCAGGCTCCCCATGTCCCTGGTGCTGCGCACGCGCACGCTTTCACAAACGCACGGCTTCATCAAGGCTTTGATCGGCGACGACGATCGCATCCTGGGCTTCACCGCGCTGGGCGCGGAAGCCAGTGAATTAATGGCGGTCGTTCAGACGGCAATGCTTGGCGGCATGCCGTACACCGCGCTGCGGGACGCGATATTCACTCACCCAACCGCGGCCGAAGGACTGATTGCCCTGTTCGCCAGTCCGCCTTCGGCCCCCGATGCCGGCTAACCAGCCGCTGCATCTGATCTTTATGTCAAAATGGCACATTCCCGTGCCGGCCGATATCGCACATGAAGTCATTGCTTTTTACGATGTTCTCGATCAATCGCATCAAGAGCCGCGCGTGGCTGTGCAAAAGGCCCGCAATTAGGATCACGCGGCAACGGGCGCCGCTCTGCCCGGAGAAAGGCCCAGAGCACGCAACGCCATGAATGCCTTGCTTGAAACCCATTCACTTACCGCTTGCGAAGCAGGCATGAGAATTGGTAAAACCAGCTCATCGAGGGATTTGTCAATCCGCGCAATGGCACAAGCGGCTGCCAGTGCCGCCTCGGGATCATCCAGCCGCAACCAGCCTACCAGCACTGAAGTGGCTTCTTGAGCGCGTGGGCCGATGCGTTCCAACGCCTCGACGCACAGTAGGCAAAACTCCCTTTCGTCGGCACTCAGCGTCGGCAGTTCCTCCGCGCCGGCGAGGCACGTCAGAATTGCGGGCAACGCCGGCGCGGCAGACGAGCCCAGGGCCGCGAGCAAGCCGGCGGCGCGCAGACGGTGTTCGATGCGGCCTTCGCTGAGAACCCACGCCAATATCGCGGCGACGGTCTCCTGGTTCCCGCGCTCCTTCCGCGCCCTTTCCGCCATGGCAAGAACAGATCCCATATCGCCGATTTCTACGTTTACGTTAGTCATCAGACGCCTCCGCTCCATAATCTTGGAGCCACTCACAGGACCTGCGATGTTCGCGGCTGGGACTCGATTGAACACCGATGCCGGCATTGTACCCGACGAATAAAAAATGGATAGGAGGTCTGGCGATTCGGTGTTTACAAAAATCCGCTGAATTCTGAATTTACAGAATTCTCACAATCTCCTAATTCGCACCTAATTGTTGGAATTCATACTACCACTAGTGGGATCCTTAGTTTTTCCGGGATGAGTATGAATCTGGGCAGTCTGCGAATCCCGTATACGTGATTCTGGTAACATCGGTAAGGTTATATAGTATAGTGAAATTAAGGGCTCCCTAGGCCAGGTGGAATAATACATGCGTCGGCAATTCAAGCTTGGTATGTTGGTGGTTTATCGGAGTCAAAGGCATTCGACATCACCCGAACCGAATGCCAAGGGAGTGTACGCGGCCCCCCACGGAGACGACTACTCGTACTATGTGGAAGAGTATGCGAGAGTGGCCGCCGTACTGCCCGATGGAAAGCTTCTTATACATACCAATAATGGCACGCAACTTACGTTGCCTGCCGAGGAGCCGCTGTTGCGGCGCGCCGGATGGTGGGAGCGGCTGCTATTCAGAAAAAACTTCCCTCCGTGCGACGACATTGTCGAACGCATAACCGTCAAGAGCGAGGCGTTGCTTGGGAGTCAATTCCCTGTCCGCCTGGTCGACGAGCCGCGTGACGATTTCGGCTCTGCCGCGGATCGTTTCCCCCTTGTCGAATCTTAGAAAATCAGGTGCTTCACCGAAATCCCGGAACTCTTCAGTTCTCGGAGCGACTCTATGCCGATCTTCAGATGGAGCCTGGCGTATTGTTGCGTAACCGCAATATCGCTGATGTCCGTCTTGATGCCCTCCTCGGTCAGGGGCATGTCCGAAACAAGTAGCAACGCCCCGTGGGGAATCTGATTGGCAAATGCGGCGATGAAGAGCGTTGCCGTCTCCATGTCGATGCCTATGCAGCGGGTCCGATGAAGGTAATCCTTGAACTCTTCGTCGTGTTCCCATACCCGGCGATTCGTCGTGTACACCGTGCCTGTGTAGTAGTCTTGCTCGTTGGCGACGATGGTGTGGGAAACCGCCTTCTGAAGCCGGAAGGATGGCAGGGCAGGAATCTCTC
>JBEKSO010000162.1:0-8521 GCA_049516935.1 Thermoguttaceae bacterium | reverse complement strand
ATCTCATCGTTCAGGCAAACCCAATAGCCTCCCACGGCGTCGATCCACATCATAAACTTGTCGGATTGCAATGTGCCGCCGATTTCCATGGTTAACAATCCCCGAAATCTGTCTGCCAAATTAAACATCGTAACAGGGGTTAGGGGTTAGGGGGATAGGGGTTTGAAGAAAGTGGGTAGTGGACGGTGGGCGGTGGACAGTGAACGGGGAATAAGGAGTGTGTCCTTAGTGGGCAATAAATTGCCCACCCCTCACTGACCACTGCCCACTGCCCACCGCCCACTTCATACTTACTTATTTCTCGCTCGACGCGACCTTTATGGGCGTTGCGGGAGGGGCAAAGTATTCGGTCACCTGGTCGACGATGTCCTCGGAATTGGGCTTATCCAGGGGAATTTCATCGTGAAAATTCACCTCGGCGTTGACCAGCTTTTCGGCCACTTCCATGCGGGTTTTCAGATTGGCGATCAATTCCTTGACGTGGCCCAGCCGGCTGTCGTCGAACTGGTAGTCGCTGGTGGTCTGGGCGGCGGCGATCATTTGCGATCGGGCTTCCAGGTTCTCGATTTCCACCTGTAATTGACGTTTTGCCGCCAGCATGCCTTCCAGCTTCTGCCGGGCCGCCTGTAAACTCTTTTCCCGCGCGGCGTGAATTTCCTTTAAGCTGCCCAGCGTGGCATCGGCCGTTTTGAAACGCTCGAAGCGATTGGCCAGGTCGGTCTTGACCTCGGCGGGCGTGTAAGCCCGGCCGGCATAATGATATTGTGCCTTAGCCTCGGCCAGATCCGTTTTCAGCTTGAGGATCTGCTCCTTTTCCTTGGTCAAGCGAGCCTCGGTATCGGCGATTTGCTCATCGAGCCGCTGCACTTCGACTTCTTCCTTGGCTATGACGTGCATGTTCTTGCGGACCTCGGGAACAAGGTCCTTGATCAGTCCCCGGGCACGTTCGATTTGAAACTCGATAGGCACGGCCTCTTGTGCCGTCTGCTTTAAGTACCCGAATGAAGTGCGAACATAACTGATCGCGTCCCGACCGACAAACAATACACACAAAAGCGCTCCCCCAAGGCCAATAAAGATCACCTTCTTAATCATGATTCTGACCTCCTTATAATAGGACCCTACTAGTTTTATGGCTGTTGCTTTGGCCGGCGACCTGTTCACCGGCCTCGGTATAAAGGTAATTCGTTGGTAAAGGAAAAATATTGATGTGTTTTTATTCCCCCACGCGGCGGGATAAAATTTAAGGATGAGGGATGAGGGAGATAAAACAAGGGTCGGGCAATTTTTTGCCCGGTTGATAAGAGAGAGATTAGAGATGAGAGATGATTAAAATAAAACCGCTTGCGGTTTCGCACACGCCGCGCATCCCCTGGCCCATTGGACAGTAAACTGTAAACTGATAACTGAGAACCAATGACATGACCATAGCAGTCGATCAACTTGTCCAGCAGATTCACGATTCGCATACGCGGATCGTGCTTGCCGCCGCCGGGGGAGGGAGCCGGGCCATTGCCGATTTGCTCGAAGTGCCCGGGGCATCGCGCACTTTGCTCGAGGCATTCGTGCCTTATTCGGACCAAGCCATGATCGACTACCTGGGCAGCCGGCCGGACGAGTTCTGCTCGAATCGAACCGCCCGGGCCATGGCCATGGCGGCTTTCCTTCATGCCCGCAAGTTGGCACAATCCGATGCCGCATCGGGTGCCACTGCCGGCTTGCCCGGCAGTGCTGCCGTTTTGGCCGGGGTGGCCTGCACGGCCGGGTTGGTCACCGATCGGCCCAGGCGCGGATCGCATCGAATCCACGTGGCCCTGCAAACCGCCGCGCTCACCGCAACCTGGTCGTTGGAATTGCTCAAGGGCCGGCGCAGCCGGCCTGAAGAGGAGCAAGTGGCCGGCCGGTTGCTGCTTAATGCCGTGGCCGAAAGTTGCGGCCTCGAGGCTCGATTGACTTTGGACTTGCTCGAAGGCGAAAACGTCGAGGAGTTGCGGACCGTGGCTCACCAACCATGGCAGGATTTGTTGTTGGGAAAAGTCGAAATCCTTTCCCAGGGTAAAACAATTCCAGCCAACCCGGCCATCCTGTCCGGGGCTTTTAATCCCTTGCACGTCGGGCATCGCCGCATTGCCGAAGTAGGCGCCGATTTGCTCAAAAAACCGGTGACCATGGAGATTACCATTCTCAACCCGGACAAGCCGCCGCTGGACTATTACGAAATCGACCGGCGAACCGCGCAGTTCGCTCCGGATCAGCCTTTGTATTTAACCAGGGCTGCGACCTTCGAGGAAAAGGCCCGGCTCTTTCCGGGCGCGACATTCCTGGTGGGCGCGGATACGCTTAGGCGCATTGCCATGGACCGATATTATCACAACAATCCCGCCGCCTGCCGCACTTGTTTGGAATACATCGCCCGGCGCGGCTGCCGTTTTCTGGTCTTCGGCCGCGACATGGGCACGGGCTTCATGCAGTTGGCCGATCTCGACCTGCCCGAGGTCTTGCGCGCCATCTGCCGCGACGTGCCGCCGGAAATTTTCCGCGAGGATGTCACTTCGACGGGCATCCGAAAAACGGGAGCGTGGTAAGACAGAAGGCGGCATACAGGGGGTAGGATCCGGACTCGAAGAGTCGGACGGAATCGTGTGAGTCCCGCTTTTTTTCAGGTATCCTCCAGTATGTTTTGCCTGTCGGCCAGGTTATAATAATAGAGATCATTTACACCTATTGACGTTTGCATGGCGAATGAACCGAGGCCGACCAACGGGAGGCCGGAAAATACAACAAAAAGGTTGAATTCTCGGACCATTATCTAAACAAACATCAATAATATTTCTTTTTGTCTGTGTGGGGGTAAATTATGTCTCTCCGCATGCCGCCGCTAAAAGATGCCTTGATTTCCGGATTAGTTGTTTTGGCGGTCATTCCGGCAATCGGCAGCCGGACATTCGTTTATGCTCAGCCGCCCGCCAAGAGTACGATTGCTGCTTCAAATGAATTTGACGCCGTTGCCAAAAACATCAAAAAAGAAGTAAAAGAATTAGGCTATCCCGATGATGTGGGACAGGATTTTGTAAAAATGGTTAGCGGTTGGAAATGCGATGTTTGGAAGCAAAGGCTGGAGAAAACAAGAGGGGATTATAAACAGAAAAAGATATCTGCGGATCAAGTTGCTCAATCCGAAACGGAAGCGGTGAATTATTTATATGAGATAATAAAAAAAGAGATAAAAATTCCTGATAGCAAGGATGAATTGGAATACTTTTATTTACCCAAGGTAATAAAAGACAAAAAGGCTCAGTGCCTTGGGTATTCCCAATTATTCTATGTCCTTGGCAATGCCCTGGGATTGACGGTTAAAGCTGTGGATGTACGCGAACTATTAATTGGCTCTTTAGATGAGGGACATATATCTTGCTTGGTTAATTTGAGCGATGGGAAGGCCATAATGGTGGATATAGCCAATCATTATTTATCTAAATCATTTCTTTTTAAAGAGGACTACGCTGAATCTGTTAATTACTGGGAACTCAAGAACAATAATAATCTGTCATCAGTATACAAGAGAATTCAAGTCTATGATAACAATGAACTGATTGCCAGTATTTATAATAATCTTGGGAATATGTATCAGAGAAAAGGCGATTATGCCCAATCAATTTCTTTGCTCACTAAAGCTGCTGAACTCAATCCAAAATGCCCGCAGCCATATTATATCCGAGGGGTCGTTTTCAGCAAATTAAACCAGGAAAGTAAAGCTGTTGAAGACTACACAAAAGCTATCGAAATAGATCCGGAATACGTTAATCCATATTTAAATCGCGGGAAAACTTATTGCAAATTAAATCAATATGAAAAAGCACGTTCGGATTTTACCAAAGCTATCGAACTAAATCCGACATTCGCCGACGCTTTTTTTAATCGAGCGATTGTGTCTGCTCATTTAGGCCAACATAAGCATGCGGTTTCGGACTGCAACAAAGCCATTGAATTGAATCCAGAAAACGCCGAGGCATATGTTGTCCGAGGCGGTTCTTTTTGTGAATTGCGTTTATTCGGGATGGCAATTCCTGATTTTGATAAAGCCTTGCAACTGGATTCCAATTCCGCTGCTACGTATTATCTTCGAGGAAATGCATATTTTAAATTGAACCGACGCACTGCGGCCATCTCCGACTATTCAAAAACCATTGAACTTGATCCCCAAAATGTGAATGCTTATCTCAGTCGTGCAATTGCCTATGAAAAATCGGGGCTACATGCAAAAGTAATTTCGGACTGCGCTGAAGCTATTAAACTTGATCCCAAAAATGCTGATGCATACTGCAATCGAGGATTTGCCGAGGCTTATTTAGGAAAAATTGAAGAGGCTAAAAAAGACCTGCAAAAGGCTGTAGAGTTAGATCCGGCCCAAAAGGAAGCAGTTAAGCAGATATCCGATAAATTCAAATTGGGGCTGTAATTTTATAAACTGTCAGTGGTTGACTGTCAGCATTTGGCACGCTGTATTTAATCCTTATCTTTCATCTTTCCGCCGCCCGGATTCATCTTTTTTCACAAGCCGGTCCGGCAAAAATTGGTGTCGCGAATTAAACAGGCGGAAATAGGCCAAAAGCACCACGCTTACCGTGCCTATTGATGTGCCCGCGGCTAGCAGAAACATAATTATGATTTGGTACAGCACCGCCTGGTTGGGCGGCATGCCGGCAATTATTTGGCCGGTCATCATCCCCGGCAGGCTGACTATGCCCACGACCATCATGGTGTTGATGGTGGGGATCATTCCGGTGCGGACTGCGGTTTGAATTGAACTCCGGGCGGCCTCCCAGCGGGTTGCGCCCAGGGCCAGCAGGGTTTCGACCTGGTCGCGCTTGCCGGCCAATTCCTCGCCGAAGCGGTCCAGGCCCAACGAAATGCCGTTGAGCGTGTTGCCCAGGATCATGCCCAGAAGCGGAATGGAATACTGGGGATCGTACCAGGGCTGTCCGCGGTTTGGGATTTGGATTATTGCCATCAAGGCCACAACTCCGACCAGCCAGGAACTGGCCCACATGGAAACGACGCTGTCGGACCACACGCCTTTATAGCGGCGTTCGGTGCGGCGGACGGCGGAAATTCCGGCCACAAGCGTCATAAGGGCGATGATCGACAGGACCACGTACCACAGCCTGCCCAGATCGAAAACCCATTGCAGTATCAGTCCGACCAACAAGAGTTGCACCACCGTGCGGATCGAGGCCATAAGCAGGCGTCGTTCCAATCCCAATTGCAGCGCCAGCGAAATGGCGCAGCTAATCAGTATCAACGACGTGGCAATGGCGACTTGCCAAAAACTGAGGTTAAAATATTCGGGGGTCATAGTTGTCCGTTTTCCATGTGCAGTAGGCGATTGGCTATGCGATTGGCTTGATTTACGTCGTGAGTGACCCAGATCATGGCCCGGTCGTCGGGCGACTGGTCGATCCAGGCGGTCAGCCACTGTTCCATTGCGGCGGCCGTTTTGGGATCCAAGGCGGACGTGGGTTCGTCGAGCAGAAGCACGTTCGGCTCGAGTTGCAAGGCGCGGAGCAGGGCCGTGATTTGCATTTCGCCGCCGGATAGATTGGCCACTTTTTGTTCCAGGAATTTTTCATCCCGGTCAAAAGAAGACAGTCGTTCGATGATCCACGACTTATCGAATTTACGCCGGCGGTGGATTGCCAGGGCCAACGGCTGCCGTAAAGCCGCTTCCACGGTGTCGGCCAAGATCGAGGGGCGCTGGTGAAAATAAATCGCACGGCAGCGGAAGCCGGGTATGTCTTGGTTGTGGATCGACTGCCCCTGCCATAATACCTGGCCGCCGTCTATCGCGTCTAACAGTGCCAATGCCCTTAGCAGCAGGGTCTTGCCCGAACCCGTAGGGCCCGCCACTGCCACCTTATCGCCCCCTTGGAGCGTCAGGGAGATGTTTTCCAACAACCGGCGTTGACCGAACGGGTGCAAACGAACCAGGTTGCGGGCTTCAAGGAGTGCGGGCATGAAGGTAGGGGATAGGTAATAGGTGATAGGGAATAGTAAAAAACTACCCAATCGCAGGATTATCCACAACAGCAGGAGATGATATAAGCCCAATAATAACACGCACAAGTAGTTGTTTTGATACCCATCTGTATGGGTAATTTATCTTTGCTTCATCTCTTGTGTCTTTATTGGAAGATGCGAAAATAATAGTTTGTTCCTGAAGGCAGTCGGCCAAACGATGGCGTAATGGGAGTTTTGCGGAGAAGATAAATGAAACTGGTGCCTGTGGGCGAGAAGATCGTGGTTAAACGGCTGGATGCCGAAGAGATAACTTCCGGGGGCATAGTTTTGCCCGACGTGGCGCAAAAAAGGCCCAGGCAAGGCCGGGTGTTATCGGTTGGCGACGGTCATCTGTTGCCGGACGGCACCCGGGCCCCACATCAAGTCGGCGAAGGCGACCGCATTCTGTTCGGCGACTACGCCGGTTCTGAAGTAAAAGTAAACGGCGAGGAATTGCTGATTATGAGTGAAAGCGATATCTTGGCCGTTGTTCTGTAGCTTATTATGTCTGATCGGAGCCGGACCGTGCCGGTCCGGTAAAACCGGGGAGACACGCCCCGGCTCTGATCTTTCAATGAGGTTCTTATACTGAGTCGATAAATTTTAAGGATAATAACCATGAAATTGCACAAAAGCTATGTTGTATGTGTTGCAGGTTTTGTTCTGTTTGCAATGCCGGATTGGGCCGTTTTGGCGGCGGAAGATAATTCGATCGACGCCAAGGCTTACGGACAGGCCGTGGATCGGGCGATTCAGTATTTATTGAGCAAGGGGCAAGGACCTGACGGAGCATTTTCGGCCCAGGCCGGGCCGGGGGTGACTGCCGTGGTAACCGCCGGCATTTTGCGGCACGGCCGAAGCGCGGACGATCCGGCCGTGGCCAAGAGCCTGAAGTATCTGGAAGGATTCGTCCGGGACGACGGCGGCATTTATGCCAAGGACACGTTTTACAAAAACTACGAGACCAGCCTGGCCTTAATGTGTTTTGCCGAAGCGAATCGTGATGGGCGATACGCTAAACTCATCAAGAATGCCGAGGAGTTTCTTAAACGAGAACAATGGGACGAGCGTGTGGGGCAGGACAAATCGAGTCCTTCATACGGCGGGGCGGGCTATGGCAGGAACAAACGGCCCGACCTGTCGAACACCAGTTTCTTTTTGGACGCCCTGAAAGCCGCCGGCGACGGGCCGGATGACGAAGCGGTGAAAAAGGCCCTGATTTTCGTGTCGCGCTGCCAGAACCTGGAATCGGAACACAATACCCTGCCGTTTGCCACCAAAAATCCCGATGGCGGTTTCTATTACACGGCGGCCGGCGGAGGCGTCAGCCAGGCCGGCAATCTGCCCGACGGCGGACTTCGCAGCTACGGCTCGATGACTTACGCCGGGCTGAAGAGCATGATCTATGCCGGCGTGGGACCGGACGATCCCAGGGTTAAAGCCGCCCTTAAATGGCTGCAATCGCATTACGATGTGACATCCAATCCCGGCATGGGCAGTTCCGGACTGTATTACTATTATCACACTTTTGCCAAGGCCCTCGACACGCTGGGCAAGCCTGAATTTATCGATGAAAAAGGCGTTAAACACGATTGGCGCCGCGATTTGCTGCACGAGTTGATCCGTCGCCAACGGCCCGATGGCTCGTGGGTCAACGATGATAATCGCTGGATGGAAAGCGATCCGAATCTGGTCACCGGGTACACACTGCTGACGCTTGCCTATTGCAAGCCGGCGACGGCAAAATAATCGAGAGCGGCGTTCTCATGGCGGCGGTGCGAATTTCACTATGCGCGTATTTGTAGAGATTATTGACATTCACGTAGATTGTCGGTTAGAATGGGAACACTCGCTGCAAGCCCGCGGGTTGCAACACGTGGACTTAATGTCAATCATACCTGAAACTCAATGAATTAATAGGGAAGATAATGATTCACAAAAAAAATCCAACGCGACGGGAGTTTTTGAAACGTACGGGCCTGGCGGTCGCGGCGCCGTACCTAATCAGTGCAAGCGCGTTGGGACAAGAAGGGCGGCCGCCGGCCAGCGAGCGGATTGTCATGGCCGGCATCGGCGTGGGCAGCCAGGGAGGCAACGACATGGGCGCTTTCCTGAAGCGCCCCGAAGTTCAGTACGTGGCCCTCTGCGACGTGAAGCAATCGATGCGCGACCGCGGCAAGAATCGGGTAAACAAGCAATACGGCAACTCGGACTGCGCGGTTTACACGGACTTTCGCGAGTTGCTCGACCGCAAGGACATCGATGCCGTGCATATTGCCACGCCGGACCACTGGCACGCCATCATAGCCATCGAGGCCTATCACCGAGGCAAAGACGTGTACTGCCAGAAACCCGAATCGCTGACGATCAAGGAAGGTCGCGCCATGGTCCAAGCCGCCCGCCGCTATGGGTGCGTGGCATCGGGCGGCAGCCAGCGGGTGCTGGACGATCACGGCGCGTTGGC